>RFPQ01000006.1 GCA_009926035.1 Betaproteobacteria bacterium | reverse complement strand
CCGCATTTCTTCGATATTAATATGTTCTTGTTTGAGAGCCATCGCGCGATCAAGAATAATTTCTCGTTCGTTTGCATCGAGCACTTTTGCTTGTTCAAGGAACAACACAAATCCTAGACTTTCAGCGCTTATCTTTTTTTGTTCATTGTCTGAGTAGATACGATAACCCAAGGAAGAGCAGGCACTATTTTTTACAGGAATAGCATTTGTCATCGCTTTAAGCTGATTAAACCAAGTAAAGGCATTTTCAATATCTTGATTATCAAATCCTGCAGCTTCAAGTTCTGCAGTAATACTTTTAAAGTCAGGTAAATTTTGTGTGCTTAGGTAGTTTTCAAACATATAGATAAGCAGTTCTAGCATAAAGATTCCTTTACGATAGTGAATGAAAAATGACTTAGAAGAAAGTGAAAGCTAAATGAATTTGAGTCAGGTAATTGAGCTATTAGCAAAGTATAATATTCTTAATATGTCTAACAAGTTTAAGGCGTTGAGGCCTTGTAGATAAGTTATCAGCAATAAATAAAATAATCAACATTTATGGCGATTTTAAATATATTAAATTATCCTGACCCGAGACTGCACACCATTGCAAAACCGATTGAAGTTGTGGATAACTCAATTAGGAAGCTTATCGATGATATGGCGGAAACGATGTATGCTGCGCCTGGTATAGGGTTAGCTGCAACCCAGGTTGATCAGCATATTCAATTAATTTTGGTAGATATTTCCGAAACAAAAGACAACCTAAAGGTTTTTATTAATCCTAAGATTATTGAATCATCAGGACAGCAGGCATATGAAGAAGGTTGTTTGTCTGTCCCTGATGTATTTGACTCGGTGACACGTGCTGAACGCATTAAGGTAGAGGCGCTTGACCGAGAAGGAAAGTCTTTTGAGCTCGAAGCGGAGGGTTTATTAGCCGTTTGTATTCAGCACGAAATGGATCATCTTTTGGGAAAAGTATTTGTAGAATACCTTTCCCCACTAAAGCGTAACCGCATCAAAACAAAAATGAAAAAACGCGCTAAAGAGAATTTAGTTAATACTTAAATTAAGCGACTCTATATCGTGAATTCTTTAAAAATCATTTTTGCTGGCACTCCAGATTTTGCTATACCAGCCTTGCAGGCTCTTTATGATAAAGGTTATGAGATTGTAGGCGTATTAACTCAGCCAGATAGACCATCGGGTCGAGGTTTAAAGCTTCATCCAAGCGCCATTAAATTGAAAGCTAATGCATTAGGCATTCCCGTTTATCAGCCTTCAGAATTGAAAAGTAAAGAGTCTCACGAAACATTAACTGCCATTGATTTTAATGTGATGATTGTAGCGGCTTACGGGCTCATAATTCCTCAAGCCATTCTGGATCTTCCCTCGCTAGGTTGTTTTAATATACATGCGTCACTTTTACCAAGATGGCGAGGTGCCGCGCCTATTCACCGTGCAATTTTGAGTGGAGACAAAGTAACAGGGGTCACCATCATGCGCGTCGTCCAAAAACTAGACGCAGGTGACATGATTAAAAAAACTAAAATTCAAATCAGCGAAAAAGATACAACTGAACAATTAACAAAAACGCTTGCAGAATTAGGTGCGCATTTAATGGTTGAAGTGATGGAGGAGCTGAGGATAAAAGGTGAACTTCAATCGACACCTCAGGATGAAGCAAGTGTGACTTATGCTGAAAAAGTGACTAAAGAAGAATCGAAAATTGATTGGCACGATACTGCTTTAGTTATTCTTCGAAAAATAAAGGCATTTAATTCATTTCCAGTCGCACAAACAGAATATCGCGAGGCAGTTTGTAAACTTTGGGATGCTGAGATTGGTGAAAGTGATGATAACAATTCTAGGGTGGGAGAAATTATTAAATTAGATGAATTTATTCATGTGAAATGTGGCGAAGGGGTTTTGTTAATTAAAGAGCTTCAAATGCCAGGGGGTAAAAGACTAAAATCTAAGGAATTTATTTTAGGACATCGACCTATTTTGGGAGACGTCTTTAAGTCGTAACTATTTTGCACTACTCTCAACTTATTGCAGCCGATTGTGTGTCTGAAGTTATAAAAGGACATAATTTAAATCATGTCTTTGAAAGACATTTCGATCATCATCCTCACATTACACCCCAGCAAAAATCTGTTGCGATTTTCTTGGCATATGGCGCTATTCGTTTTTTGGGCGAGAATCAATTTTTTATTCGAAAGCTCATTAATAAAAAGATAACAAATAAAAAAATTGAAGCCTTACTTTGTGTAGCTTTGTTTCAATTAAATCATGATCAATCTACAGATTTTACGGTAGTGAATGAGGCTGTAGAGGCTGCAAAATATATTAATAAATCTTGGGCAGGTTCTTTTGTAAATGCGGTATTGAGAAATTTTATTCGTCAAAAGGAAGATTTAAAATCAGAACTAAAAAATGATGAAGAGGCTTTTCATTCATATCCTTTATGGTGGATTAAGCTTATTAAGGAGCAATATAGTAAAGATTGGGAGAGCATATTATTGAATGGAAATAAGCATCCACCATTAACTTTAAGAATTAATATAAGAAAGATCAATCTTAAGCAATACGAGGAAAAACTTAAATCCGAATCGATTGATTATCGAGTTTTAGGAGATATTGCAGTAGAGCTTACCCAGCCTATTCCTGTAGAGAAAATACCTGGATTTATAGCTGGTGAAGTATCTGTTCAAGATTTTGGGGCGCAACTTGCTGCAAATCTTTTAGATCTTAAAGATGGTCAAATTTGTTTGGATGCTTGTAGCGCACCTGGAGGTAAAACTGGGCATATGTTAGAAATTGCTGACATTGAGCTGGTATCTATTGATCAAGAAAAAGAGCGTTTATATAAAGTAAAAGAAAATTTAGAGAGATTACAACTTCATGCCCATTTAAAATGTGCAGATTTAACTGCAATTAATTCTTGGTGGAATAAAAAATTATATGATCGCATCTTGTTAGATGCTCCATGCTCAGCATCAGGTGTCGTTAGGCGTCATGTAGATATTAAGTGGTTAAGAAGACCTCGTGATATTGATATGTTTGCTAAACAACAAAAGATCATGTTGCAAGCCATGTGGCAGTTATTAAAAAAGGGTGGTAAATTACTTTACGCAACATGCTCTATCTTTCCTGATGAAAATCAGAGGGTTATTGATAATTTTATTAAAGAACATAGTGATGCAAAAGAAGTAAAATGGTCAGTCGACTCGAAATATAGCAAATATGAAAATCAATTAATACCGAATGAAAATCATGATGGATTTTATTATGCATTATTTGAAAAAAATTAAACTAAATATCTTTTTTGCTCTATTGATGAGCTTGTTTTTTTCTTCGTCCATTATTGCGGCTGATAATAGTTTGATTATTAAAACTGCCGAAATTAATAATCAATTTGAAGCATATTTTTTAAACGCTGATCTTGAATTATCTTTCAATGACGACTTGGATGAAGCAATTAGAAAAGGTATCCCGATTAATTTTGTTATTGAATTTGAATTAAAAAAACCTAGAAAATATTGGTTTGATGAAGATATTGCTAAAAAAACAAAAGAAATAGTATTGAGTTACCATGCGTTATCTAAGCAATTCATTCTAGCAGAATCAGAAAATCGCCTTGTTGCGTTTGATAATTTAACTCAAGCAAAAAATGAACTAAAAAAAATAAAAAATTGGCGTATTTTTGATAAATCTCAAATTGATGATACTGATAAATATTTAGCCTATCTTCAAGTGAAGTTAGATCAAACCAAATTACCAAAACAATTACAAGTTGATATAACAAGTAATCAAGAATGGCAATTAGTTTCTAAACAATTTCAGTGGACTTTTGTAAATAATAAATGAGATATTTAATAGCCATTGCTAGCTTAATCGGTTCAGTCCTTTTATTTCTTTTATCAAAAGCAAGTTCAAGCTCAGAGTTTATTTCAGGAAACTCTTACACTATTGTACTTGTATTAAGCATTTTCTTTATTTTGAGCCTGATTGCAATCATTGCAAATCAGATTAAGAAACTATTCGGAAATATCAAAAAAGACGTAATAGGCAGTCGTTTGTCTATGCGCCTTGTTATTTCCTTTTCGCTCATGGCAGTTATACCAGGTTTAATTGTATATTTAGTTTCTGTAAATTTTCTGACACGTTCAATCGAATCGTGGTTTAACGTTAAAGTTGAATCAGCTTTAGATGGAGGTTTAAAGTTAGGTCAAAAAGCATTAGATATTATGTTGACCGACTTAGAATTAAAGGCTGAGCGCATGGCGCTTACGCTATCCTCGATGCCTACAACATCACAATATGGTGCACTGAGTGATCTTAGAGAAAAATCTGGTGTACAAGATGCCACAATCATTTCTGACCAAGGAAAAATTATTGCTGTATCTAGTAATGATCCAGAATCATTTTTACCTGCATTGCCAACCTTAATTCAATTAAAACAAGCAGACAATAAAATATACGGAAAAATAGAACCGATTACAAATAAAGGCCTTTATTTGCGTGTGTTGGCCCCGATTGATGGAACAGCGGTTTCTAATGAGAGATTAATCTTGCAAATTTTGCAGCCTGTCCCAGACTCACTATCAACAGTAGCTGAATCAGTACAAGCAGTATTCCAAGATTACCAAAAACTTTCCTATAGTCGAGATTCTTTAAAAGTAATTTTTTCAATAACCCTAACACTAGTACTTATGCTTGCGATATTAACTGCTGTAGCTATTGGATTTTTACTTAGCAGAAAATTATCGGAACCACTTGCTTTGCTTGCAGACGGTACAAAAAAAATTGCAAAAGGTAATTTTAAGACGATGCTGCCTGAAAAAGGTAAGGATGAATTAGGTGTTTTAGTGAGATCATTTAACAGCATGACAAGGCAGCTAGACCATGCCACCCAAACATCAGAAAATAATCAAATAAGACTTGAATCTGCTAGATCATATCTTGAAACAGTATTAGCTCATTTATCTTCAGGTGTGATCGTTATCAATGATGCTATGGAGATTAAATCATTCAATATTGCTGCATCTAAAATATTGCATGTTGATCTATCAAAAAATAAAGATAAATTGCTAACTTCAATTTATACAAAGAATAAATATTTAAAAGATTTTGTTGTAAGCATCAAAGAAGAGATTAATGCCCCTGGCAAGCAAAAACAAGCGGAGATCATAAAGCAATTTGAAATTAAATATGAGAAAAGCAACCAAGTCCTATTGCTTCAAATTACTCCATTACCTCAAAATAAAATTAATAACTATGTTTTAATGATAGATGATATTACTATGATGATTCAGGCTCAAAGAGACGCAGCATGGTCAGAAGTAGCAAGAAGACTTGCTCATGAAATTAAAAATCCACTTACACCTATTCAGCTTTCAGCAGAAAGAATTAAGCATAAATTAGAGGCTAAGTTAAATAAAGACGACACAGATGTTCTAAATAAAGCTGTTGCAACCATTGTAAATCAGGTCGATGCGATGAAAACTATGGTGAATGAATTTAGTGAATATGCGCGTGCACCTAAATTGAATCTGGAGTTAACGGACATAAATAAATTTATTAAAGAAATATGTCATTTATTCGAAAATTCAGGAATTAAAATATCAACAAAGCTCGCAAAAGATTTACCTGATATAAAAGTAGATATAAATATGATGAGACAAGTGCTTATCAATCTCATTCAAAATGCTCAAGATGCTATGACAAACATTACAAAAAAACCAACTATTCAAATTAATACAAATAAGCTAAAAAATTATATTGCGTTATCTATTGAGGATAATGGCCCAGGATTTTCAATTGATATTTTAAAAAAAGCATTTGAGCCCTATGTTACAACGAAGTCGCACGGAACAGGATTAGGCTTGGCTATTGTAAAAAAAATTATTGAAGAGCATGATGGTGTCATCACTATCGAAAATATAAAAAGTGGCGGTGCCGTTATTAACATTCAGCTACCCATAAATAAAAGCAAATAATCATGAGCGCAAAAAAAATACTGGTAGTTGATGATGAATTGGGCATAAGAGAATTACTCAGAGATATTCTTGTCGATGAGGGTTTTGAAATTTTTGTAGCTGAGAATGCTACTGAGGCTCGGGAGCTTAAGAAAAATAAATTACCTGATTTGATTTTATTAGATATATGGATGCCTGACTGCGATGGCATTACGCTTCTTAAGGAATGGGTCAATGAGAAATTTCTTGTAAGTCCAGTTGTAATGATGTCAGGCCACGGAACGATTGATACCGCCTTAGAAGCAACTAAAATTGGCGCTTTTGATTTTCTTGAAAAGCCTATTACACTTCAGAAGCTTTTAAAAACTGTAAACGAAGCGCTCAAACATGCGAACAACCTTCCAAAAATAGAAATTAATTTACTAAATATTGGAAAAAGCCAGGTTATACAGGATCTTAAAAAAAGACTTGATAAAATAATCTCTCTAAAGACACCGCTTCTTTTCGTCGGCCCGCAGGGTGGCTGCGCCAAAATTTGTGCACAATATATTCATCCAAAAAATCAACCATGGATTGATGTTAAAGACTTTGAGGTCATTTCAAATGCACCTTCTGATCTTCTAGATCAACATAGAGGCGGATCTATCTTTATAAATGAAATTTCCCATTTAACTAAATCTCAGCAAAAAGGTTTAAATTTACTAATTAGTAAGGCTAATAATTATGATGTAAGAATTATTTGTGCTACTTCAAAGTCTCTTGTTCAAGCAAATGAAGTTGATTTCGATGAGCGTATTTTAAATGAATTGTTACCCGGCTCGTTATTGCTTCCTTCAATTAATGAGCATAAAGAAGATATTCCAGAGCTGGCGTCATCTATTTTGACAATGTATTTAGCAAAATCTGATAAATCTGATTATAAGGTTTTCGATGTTGCTGCATTAAATGCGATGCGCGCTATGAATTGGATAGGCGATATAGAAGAGCTAGAAAACTTTGTGTTTAATTTAATGCAAACTAGCTTACTTGAAAAAATTACTGTAGATGATGTTAAGCGCGTTTCAAGTCAATTTAATTTATTACATCATAAAAGTAAGTCTTCTAAAAAGAGTAAAGATAATAAAGATCATAGTTTTGATGATATTTTTAATAAGCCATTAAGAGATGCGAGGGATGAGTTTGAAAAAATGTATTTCAAACATCATTTAAATCAAGATGACCAGAGTATGGCGAAACTTTCTGAATTGTCTGGCGTTGAAAGAACTCACCTATACAGAAAGCTAAAACAGCTTGGAATCAAGGTAAAGTAAATTAAATTTCGATGATGACAGGCGTATGATCAGATGGGCGGTCTGCTTTTCTAGGCTCTTTATCAATAACAGATATTTTTATCTTATCTAATAGATTTTTATTTGTAAGTATGTGATCAATTCGCATGCCATGATTTCTTCTGAAGCCAGCCATACGATAATCCCACCAGCTATATTGAATCTCAGTCGGATTCATGATTCTAAAACTATCCGAAAATCCTAAATCAATAATTTTTTGAAATGCTTCTCTTTCCTTCTTGCTAACAAGAACACTATTCTTCCAAGCTTCTGGGTCATGGCAATCTATATCTTGAGGTGCAATATTAAAGTCGCCAGCAATAACAATATCTGGATGAGACAGCATTTCATTTTTGAGCCATAAAGTGAAATGTTTCAACCAGTTAAGTTTATAAAGGTATTTATCAGAATCGACAGATTGACCATTAGGAACATAAATACAAACAACCCTGATCTTCCCATAATTTGTATTTATGGTTGCTGCAATCATTCTTTTTTGCTCATCTTCCAGGCCAGGAATATTATTTTGAATATCAAGAAGCTCATATTTACTTATAATTGCGACGCCATTATAAGTTTTTTGTCCATTGTGGATGGAGTTATAACCTAGAGCCTTTATTGAGTCATAGGGAAATTTAATATTTTCTTGTTTTGTTTCTTGAAGCAAAAGAAGATCGGGCTTTGCATTTTTAATCCACTCTTCAACTTGGCTTAGTCTTACAGTAAGAGAATTTACGTTCCATGTGGCAAGCTTCATAAAGCTTAAGCCATACCATTATGTCTGAGTAAAGCGTCTACAGAAGGTTCTCGACCGCGGAAAGCTATAAATGAATCCATGGCTGGTCTAGACCCACCTTTTGATAAAATTTCATCTTGAAATTTTTGGCCGGCATGACTTGATAGAATTCCTTCTTCCTCAAATAAACTGAAAGCATCAGCAGCTAAAACTTCAGCCCATTTATAGCTGTAATAGCCCGCTGCATATCCACCAGCAAAAATATGAGAAAAACTATTAGGAAACCGATTCCAAGAAGGCGGCCTTACAACGGCGATTTCATCACGAATAGTTTCAAGAAGTTCTAAAGGGTTGATTTTATTTTGATCGCTATATTCGGTATGCAATCTTATATCAAACAGAGAAAACTCAATTTGCCTTAAAGTTTGCATACCTGATTGGAAATTTTTTGCCTCGATCATTTTGTCAAACAAAGTTTTAGGCAAAGGATTCTTATTATCAACATGTTCGGTCATATGTTTTACTACATCCCATTCCCAGCAAAAATTTTCCATAAATTGACTAGGCAATTCAACAGCATCCCATTCAACGCCTTTAATGCCAGAAATGCTATAGTCATCAACCCTAGTTAACATATGATGCAGTCCATGACCGAATTCATGGAAAAGAGTAATGACATCGTCATGAGAAAATAAAGCTGGATTCTTATCAGAAGGAGATGAAAAATTACATGTCAGAAAAGCGACTGGATGGGATGATTCCAGAGAGTTTTTATATCGAGATATAGCTTCATCCATCCATGCACCACCACGCTTGTGATTGCGCGCATACAAATCGAAATAAAATTGACCTATCAATTCATCATTTTCATTTTTTATTGAATAAAAACTTACATCTTTATGCCAAGTAGGAGCATCTGATTTGATGATCTTTAAATTAAAGATAGTTTCAACTACCTTAAACAAGCCTTTCAAAACACGATGCTCAGGGAAATATTGTTTAACCTCATTTTCTGAAAAGCTATATTTGGCTTGGCGCAGTTTTTCAGATACATAAGCAATATCCCAAGCCTCTAATTTTTCTATATTTAAGGTTTTGGAAAAAGACTTAAGTTCATCCATGTCCTTTAGAGCGAAAGGCTTTGCTTTATTCGCTAAATCCATAAGAAAACTTACAACTTCTTCACTTGATTTTGCCATTTTTGTAACAAGTGACATTTCTGTGAAATTTTTAAAGCCAAGGAGTTTTGAAGATTCATAACGAAGCGCGAGTATCTCTTCTATAAGTTTTGTATTATCAAACCTAGCGGATACAAGTTCAGACGCCCGGGTGGCATAAGCATGATATAGTTTTTCGCGTAAGGACCTACTGTCAGCATACTGCATCACAGGCAAATAAGATGGGAAGTGAAGAGTGAATTTATAGCCTTCTTTTTTATCTTCCTTAGCTTCAGCATAAGCTTTTTTAATATTTTCTTCAGGAATACCTGCAAGCTCATCAAGATGATCTACAAAAATGGAAAATTCGTTAGTGGCGTCTAGAATATTTTCTTCGAATTGAGTTGAAAGTTTTGCAAGCTTTTCTTGAATAGTCTTAAATTTTTTCTTATCTGTTTCATTAAGTTCCGCACCACCTAATTTAAAATCCCGTAATACATTATCAACAATACGCTTTTGAGATGATGTGAGGGATTTGAAAGCTTCACTATCCTTAAGGGATTGATATTTCTTGTAAAGTGATTCATCTTGAGAAAGATTTGTATAAAAGTCAGTTAATTTAATAAGGTTATCGTTATAGGCTTTTCTTAAATTATCGGAGTTTACAACTGCATTAAGGTGCTCAATTTGGCCCCAAGCCCTAGAAATTTTTTCACTAATAATTTCGATAGGCTCTACAAAATTTTCCCATGAAACAGTTGAGCTCATTTTTTTAAGGGATTCAATTAGTGCGTTAGCCTCTTTAAGCATACTTTCTATGGCTGGAGAAATATGATCAGGTTCGATTTGATCAAATAGTGGAAGGCTTTTACGATTTAAGACAGGGTTATTCATCATTGTTAAAAAGTTGTGATCTAGACAGATTGATTAATCTTTTTTAGTAAAGTTTCAATTTTATCAACTTCATTTAAGTTAAGTAACTTAAGAACAGAAGCCTTCATATTTTTGATTGAGCTACTCAAAACTTGTTGTTTGACACTTAGAATATGTGATGGATGCATAGATAATTGTTCAACACCCATAGCAATCAATAATTTAGTGAGTTTCGGCTCTCCTGCCATTTCTCCACAAATAGCGATAGATTTTTTAAATTTATGCGCCGACTTTATTGTAAGAGCAATTAATTTCAAGACTGCAGGATGAAGTGGATTATATAAATGAGATACTGCGTCATCCGTACGATCAATTGCTAGTGCGTATTGAATTAAATCATTTGTGCCGATTGATAAAAAGTCTAGTTCTTGAGCAAAAATATCTGCACTGATTGCAGCAGCTGGTATTTCAATCATGCCGCCAATAAGAATATTCTCATTAAATTTTATTTTTTCTTTTCTTAAACTTGCCTTCGCCCTCTCTAAAATAAGTTTGGTTTGTCGAAGCTCGTTAATGCTGCTTAACATAGGGAAAAGAATTTTAATATTACCAAACTGGGAGGCTCTTAAAATAGCTCGAAGTTGAGTCATAAAAACCTTAGGTTCAGATAAGCACAATCGAATTGCTCTTAATCCTAGAGCTGGATTAGGACTTATTTTTTTATTGTCTAAAGCTGTTTGCTTGTCAGCACCTGAATCTAGGGTACGAATAGTGACAGGTCTTTTACCCATCGCTTCAGCAACTTTCTTATAAGCTTGGAATTGCTCTTCCTCATCAGGCATATCCTGCCGATTCATAAATAAAAATTCTGTTCTGAATAAACCAATGCCACTAGCACCAGAGGCATTAACTGAAATGATGTCATTTGGAACTTCAATATTTGCAAAAAGATGAATTGTGGCACCATCTTTTGTGATTGATTTTTTCGATTTGATACGCTGAAGTTTTTCTTGTTCGTTATCCCATGAATCCTGAATTTTATTGTAATGTTTTTGAATTTCTTCGGTTGGATTGACGATCACAACGCCTTCTGTTCCATCGACAATAATCAAATCGTTATCGCGTATTAAGGCTCTGGCATTTTGCAATGCTACGATTGAAGGAATATTTAAACTTCGCGATAAAATCGCAGTATGAGAAGTAACGCCACCCCCATCCGTAATGAAGGCTGCATATTTATGATTCTTAAAATGAAGAGCGTCTGCCGGAGAAATATCATGAGCCACTAAAATTGTTAATTTTTCTTTATTTTTTACAGCAATTTGGTTTGAGTGACCTAAAAGTATTTTAATAACCCTTTCAACGACCTGTATAACGTCTTGCTTTCTTTCTCTAAGATATTGATCTTCGATTTGATCGAACTGATTTACAACACTATCCATTTGTTTTTTGATTGCCCATTCCGCATTGCATTTTTCATTTTCAATAATGGATTTCGGTAATATCGATAATGATTTGTCATTAAGTATCATTATGTGTGTATCAATAAATGCTCCTAACTCTCCGGGCGAGTCTGAAGGGAGTTGAGATTTTATTTTATTAAGCTCAATTCTGACGGTATTAATAGCATCCTCAAATCTTCTAATTTCATGAGGAATATTTTTTATATCAATATCGTATTGAACGACCTCAAGGAGTGCGTTAGAGATTAAATGCGCTCTCCCTATTGCAATGCCATTGGATACGCCAATTCCGTGAAGGCTAAATGGAGTCATATCGCCTTATTCACCTTCACCAAAGTAATCATTAATTAGATCAACAATAGTATTTAAAGCTTCTTGTTCATCTGAGCCTTCAGTTGTGATTATGACATCTGAGCCTTGACTAGCTGCTAGCATCATTACGCCCATAATACTTTTTGCATTTACTTTTTTATTATTTTTTTCAATCCATACATCAGCTTTAAATTGATTAGCAACTTGAGTTAGCTTTGCAGAAGCTCTGGCGTGCAAACCGAGTTTATTAATAATTTTAATAGAAATTGTTAGCATGATTGATTGGATTGAATATGAATAATGCCATCTTGAGCGCCTTCAATTGCTTTAGCAATAAGGGAATCAAAAGGCTCATGTCGATAGCTAATACTTCTAATGAGCATTGATAAGTTAACACCTGCAATTGCATTCACTTTTCCTGGCTCAATTATTTTAGTAATGATGTTACAAGGTGTTGCTCCAAAAATATCTGTGAGAATCAAAACGCCATCACCTTGATCTAATAGATCAATTTTTTTTGAAATCACATTAACCATATTTTCATGGGCACAATCATTTTCAATCGTTAGAGAGTCTAAGAAATTTGGCTTATCTCCGAGAACATGTGTCGCACACTCAATGAGAGATTTTCCAAGTTCGCCATGTGTGATAAGAAGTATGCCAATCATAATTGTCTTAATGGTTAATATCTCTGTGGCGAATAATTACTTGAGATTTTGGGTTAAAGAAGTTAGAGAATAATTTATTTGCAATGTAAACTGAGCGATGTTTACCACCCGTACAACCAATTGCAATATGCAGCGAATGTCTTTGATCTTTTTTAAAAGCACTTAGCCACTCACTTACAAAATGATTGATATCATGATACATTTTATTCACCTCATCATAGCTTTTAAAAAAATCTGCAACCGGTTTATCTAAGCCAGTTAAATTTTTCAGATTAGTTTCATAGTGAGGATTTGGAAGGCAGCGGACATCAAAGATAAAATCTGCATCAAGTGGGATACCAAATTTATATCCGAACGAACTGAATTGCAAAGCAAGATGATTATCTTTTAGTTCAATCAATTCACTCAATGCTTTTTTTAATGAATTAACTGACATACTGCTAGTGTCAATTTTGTAACCAATTTCTGCCAAAGGCGCTAGCATAGACCGCTCTTTCTCTATGGTTTCAGAAAGGGATAGCTTTTCGTTAGCGAGCGGATGCCTTCGTCTAGTTTCACCAAATCGTCTTACGATGGACTCAGTTGATGATTCTAGGTAAATAAGTTTCGTTTTGATCGATAAAGATTCAATTTCTTTAATAACGAAGGGTAATTTTTCAATATCGATACTTCTGATATCAACGCTAATTGCAACCTTATCCTGATGCTCGTGATTAAGATGCTGGGAGATATTCGATAAAAGTGTGACCGGCAGGTTATCAATGCAATAAAAGTCGTTATCTTCTAGAGCATTTAGGGCAATACTTTTGCCTGAGCCCGATAGTCCTGAAATAATAATAACTTCCATAATTAATGGCCCAAACTTATTTGCAGATTAAGCTTCTGTGATAGATGATTTGTGGTGTTAGATCCATTCTTAAGCGATATGTAATTTTTAACCGCGGTTTCAATCAAGAGGCTTATGTGTCTTGTTTGATTCATAGGGATTTCAATTTTAGGAATATTAATATCAAAAAGACTAAAAGAATTTATAGTCATTTCTAGTCTTGAATAAGCAAATTTTTTTCGAAATATTTTTAATTCAATTACTAAGAAAAGTTTTTCTTCTGAACATACACTTTTGCGACCAAATAATTTTTTAATATCAATAATTCCTAGACCACGAACTTCCATTAAATTTTTTAAGAGTGATGGCGCTTCCCCTATAATTGCATTTTGATCATTTTTATAAAATGACACACTATCATCGGCAATAAGTTTGTGCCCTCTACTAATCAAATCAAGTGCTACCTCGCTTTTTCCGATACCTGACTTCCCAATAATTAAAACACCTCTACCTTTTATCTTAACAAATACACCGTGTGTATGGTTTATAGCTTCAGGGCCTTTGGATTTTAATGAAATTAAATTAAAGATTTTTGATAAATACATTATTCAATCGGTTGATGTTTTAAACCGCCTTGAACTCGGTGATGGTCTTTATGAACTTCTTTATATTTAATGACTTGACGATCTAGTTTGTCTGAGAGTAAATCAATAGCACTATACATACTTTCACCTCTGCACTCAGCGTGGATATCACTCTTAGGTAAGTGAATAGTCGCTTCAGCAATATGCTCTAACTTACTAACAGTGAGAGTTACTTTTGCATCAATGACATGATCGAAATGATGAAAAATCTTAGCTAATTTAGTTTGAATATATTCCTTTAATGACGGAGTAATTTCTAAGTGATGGCCAGTTAAATGAATATTCATGACATTTCCTTAAGGTTAGGGTTATAAAATTTTTCTAAGATTGGTTGGAGCAATATTTAGTATTTCTCTGTATTTTGCCACGGTTCTGCGAGCGATATTAATATCTTGACTCTTCAATAATAAGACAATTTCATTATCTGAAAGTGGTTTTTTTGGATCTTCTTGTTTAATGACTTCTTTAATTTTAGCCCTAATTGCGGTAGATGCAAGTTCATTGCCTGATGTGCTATCAATCGAGCTACCGAAAAAAAATTTCAATTCGTAAATACCCCGAGGTGTATTAATATATTTATTTGATGTGACGCGCGATATTGTGGATTCATGAAGGCCGACTTCTTCAGCAATTTCTCTTAAAACGAGCGGTTTCATCATAGACTCGCCGTAATCTAAAAAGTCTTTTTGATGCCTCATGATTGCCTCGGAGACTTTCAGGATTGTGATAAAGCGTTGTTGTATATTTTTCACAATCCACTTAGCCTCCTGTATCTGACTAGATAAATGATGGGGCATGTCATTTTGTGAGTTTTTTATTAAATCTCGATAAATATGATTTAAGCGAAGCTTTGGAATTGCTTGCTCATTCAATGAAACTTGCCACTTAGCCCTCACTTTTTTGACATTAACTTCATGTTGAATGAAATGATGGCTTTCAATAGTGGAAAATATATTTCCAGGTTTTGGATTAAGGCTTTTAATTATTTTCTGAACGTCTCTTAATACTTCATCTTCACATCCTAGTATTTTTTTAAGTCTAACAAAGTCTCGAGAAGCCAAAAGATTTAGATGACTCTTGATTACTTTAATAGAAAGCAAATGAATCGGAGTTTCTTCTTTGCTTTCGAGTTGAAGTGTCAGGCATTCTATGAGATCTCTTGCGCCAATTCCAGGAGGCGCTTGTTTTTGAAGAAGTTTTAGTAAAGACTCTATTTCTTGAATACTTACTTCATATTCTTTTGGAATGCTTGCTAAAAAGTAATCAAGTGGTTCCTCTAGATAACCATCTTCATTAATTGAATCTATTAAAAGAGAAATAATGGCCTGATCTTTTTCATTAATCGGAATTAAATGAAAAATATCTTCAAGGTATTGTTTTAATGTTTGTGATGCAGGTTCTTGATAATCAGTCGATTCAGCATAATTATCTTTTGTATATTCGTCATCCCAATTAAATTCATGCTCATAAGAAACTTCTTGATGTTCTTGATGATTTGAAATTTCAAATGAAGTTTCTTCTTGAGAAATTG
>RFPQ01000050.1 GCA_009926035.1 Betaproteobacteria bacterium | reverse complement strand
ATCAACTTTTTTCTCTCTGCCCATGTGTCGAAGTTATCTTTCTCGCTGAAAAAATTTTTTGAATAAAAC
The DNA here is from genome assembly GCA_009926035.1 of Betaproteobacteria bacterium. Taxonomy (GTDB): domain Bacteria; phylum Pseudomonadota; class Gammaproteobacteria; order Burkholderiales; family Methylophilaceae; genus Methylopumilus. Next base: position 6,374 of record RFPQ01000050.1, on the reverse strand, counting down.
TTGAGGTAATTGTCAGTATCTTGGTCTTCCCAATTTTTTCTCCAAGTCTCTATAGCATTAACAAGGGAAAGTTTTTTTTCAGTCAAATTTTTATTGGCATACTCTAAATCTTTTAACGAACGAAAAGAAATGATAACTGGGATTTTATTAGTATCTAAAAAAGAGGATAGCTTCATTAAATCAGGATTGCTTAATACAATACATCCATCGCTTGCGAGCGGCGCTCTGTTGTAGGTTGTTTTGGGGGTCCCATGAAGCCAGATGCCCGAGCCATTTCGTTTATTTTTTCTATCAATCTCATTTGGATAACTTAAAGGATAGGCTGCATCCCCATAAAAATCTGATAATGATTCTTTGATCTTTTTGCCTGTAAAGTAGACGCCTACCGGTGTTTTCTTGTCACCTTCATATTGTTTGCCAAATCCATTCTTACCTATAGATACATAATAATCATCTTTATAAGTAAGTTTTCCATTAATATTTTCGTATAAATAAAGTCGAGAATTCACTGCATCAACATAAAAAAGATATTTATCCTTTTCATTTAGTTGGGCAAAAATTTTAGGTTCGTTTTGAAGGTTAAGACTATTAAGATATCTTTCAATTCTTACTTTTGCTTCATTTTTAAAATTTTCAATCTCTTCTTTTTTTTCACTTTTATGTTCATCCCCAATACCACTAATTTGCTTTGCATGTGCTAAAAGTAAATCGCCTTGAATAAGGTAGGCTAATTTAAAATTAGGTGTTTGTTTGATAAGGGTATCTATCGTTTCGAGTGCTATATCTAATCTTCCTTCAGAAATTTCTACTAAAGATTTAACAAGCATTTTCTCAGGCGATTCATATCTTAATTCAGCAGTATTGAAATTTTTGCTTGATAGAAATACCTCTTCACTTAAAGATTGAGGAATATTAAAAAAAAGCGCAAGAATTAAAAAAAAGAAGAATTCTTTTTTTGGGGAATTGTTGATGAAGGTTTCCATCAATTACTGTTTGCCAGAATACTCTTGCTCAATAAGCCATGCAGAACCATCTTTTCTTAAGATGAGAGTTTTGCTTGAGATTTGACTTAATTTATTCGATGTATATTTCTGCCTAAAAGTCACTTGAGCAAAACTATCGCCCTTTCTTGATATTTTTGCTTCAGATACTTCCACGGTAATTATATCTTTACCTAAAATTCTATTTTTTCTTGAATCTTGCCAGTCAGAGAAGCTTTCCCCGTTAGGCGTTTTGAAGTTAGGAGAATATTTAGCTAAATAGCCAGTAATATTTTTTGATGACCAAGCTTCAGCCCAATCAGTAATGAAGTTATTAATTTCCAATTCACCAATACTAGAAACATTATTTTTAACCGCAGGAGCCTCTTGAGGTAAATTCTTTGGCGGTTGAGTATTTGGAGTTACTGAATTAGGTGATGAGGAAGTATTTGCTGGTGTCACTTGAGCTATTACAGGCTTTTTATTTACATCATTATTACTGGCTATTTGAGTTGGCGTTGAAATAGGGGTAGCTGGCGGTTTAATATCATTTGCATTAAAGAGTTTTTTAATAAGAGATAATTTTGTTTTAGCTTGTACATTTGTTTTGTCAATTTCCAAAGCTTTGTTGTAAGCGACTGTTGCACGTTTCGTATAAAGATCACCTAAGTTAACATGCGCGGTTGCATAGCTAGGATGAGTTTTTATAGCTGATTCAAGTGCCTTTTGTGCTTTATCATAGTCACCTAATTCAGCGTAAAGTACCGCTAAGTTATTAAATGGTTCAGGCAAACTTGGATGTTTTTCGGTGAGATAAGTAAATGCTTGTATAGCTTCGTTATATTTTCCAAGCTCAGCATTTACAACTCCTTTAATAAAAATGACCTGAGGGTCATTCGGGTTTGTTTTAAGATATTGATCGATTTGTTGAGCCGCTTTTTCTTTTTCGCCCTTTTCAATCAATTGCATGATTGATTTAAAATCATCAGCCGCATAAATTTCATTTACGATAAAAAATGTAGATAGAGATAAAAGGATAAACAGTAAAAAACCTTTTAAATTCCTAATATTAGAACATTCGTTTTTTTGAGGCATGGTATCATTTACCCTAATAAATTTAGCATAATTCTACCAAATAGCACCCTTATCATCTATATGTTATTTATGAGCAAGCCCTTCACTATCTCCTTGTTTTTCTTAGTCTTACAGGCTTATTTGTAATGATTAAAATCTATAACACCCTTTCAAAAAATAAAGAGACTTTTAAGCCTATCCAAAAAGGGCAAGTAAACATGTACGTTTGTGGCATGACTGTGTATGACTTATGCCATATTGGACATGCACGGGTGATGGTTATTTTTGACGTGGTAAGCCGTTGGTTTAATATTTCAGGATACACCGTTAATTACATCAGAAACATTACTGATATAGATGACAAGATTATCAATCGGTCCATTCAAAATAATGAGACTATACAAAACCTTACTGAAAGATATATAGATGAGATGAACGCCGATGCAAGAGCACTTGGTGTTATAAATCCTTCTAGAGAGCCAAAAGCAACTGAACATATTCAAGATATGGTGTCTATGATCCAAACATTAATTGAAAAGCAACATGCTTACCTTGCTAAAAGTGGAGATATTTTTTATTCAGTAAGATCTTTCAATAACTATGGGAAGTTATCAGGTAAATCAATCGAAGATTTACGAGCAGGCGAGAGGGTTGATATTGATCAAAATAAGCATGATGAATTAGATTTCGTTTTATGGAAGTCTGCTAAACCTAATGAGCCAAGCTGGGATTCGCCTTGGGGTAAAGGAAGACCGGGCTGGCATATCGAATGTTCGGCTATGAGCTCTCATTATCTTGGACATCATTTTGATATTCACGGAGGCGGACAAGACCTTCAATTTCCTCATCATGAAAATGAAATAGCTCAATCTGAAGCCGCTCACGATTGCAAGATGGCTAATTATTGGATGCATAACGGTTTTGTAAGGGTTGATGATGAAAAAATGTCTAAGTCCTTAGGAAATTTTTTCACGATACGGACGGTGCTTGAAAAATTTGATCCAGAGGTGGTTAGATTTTTTATTTTAAGAGCTCATTATCGAAGCCCTTTAAATTATTCAGACGCTCACCTTGATGATGCAAAATTAGCACTACAAAGATTATATCTAAGTTTAAGAGGGTTTAACATCGAACATGCTGAGGTGGAGTGGAGTGATCCATTAGCAAATAAATTCAAAGAAGCTATGGATGATGATTTTAATACCCCAGAAGCCATTTCCGTTTTATTCGAATTAGCGAATGAAATTAATAAAAATAAATCTGCGCCACTTGCTCGATTACTTAAAAGTCTTGCAAAGACGATTGGCCTTCTAGAAAGGGATCCAGAAACCTTTCTAAAAGGTGATATAAAAACCTTCCTTGATATTGATGAGTTAATTTCTCAAAGACATAAAGCGAAAGCCGATAAAAATTTTAAAGAAGCAGATCGCATTAGATCTTTATTGCTTGAAAATGGCGTTGTGTTAGAAGATACGCCCCAGGGGACTATTTGGAGAAAACAATAAGTTATGCCAGTTAATCTTAAAGCACTTACCATCGATTCTATTTTTCCAATTAAAGGCATATCACTTGGCATTACTAAAGCGCATATAAAAAAACCTAACCGCAAGGATTTATTATTAGTCACTATTGCCGAAGGTTCAAAAGTTTCTGGCGTATTTACGCAAAATGCGTTTTGTGCAGCACCCGTACTTCTCTGTAAAAAACATTTAAAAAATACATCTGGCATTCGTGCGCTCATTGTGAATACGGGCTGTGCAAATGCTGGCACGGGTGAAGACGGCATATTAAAGGCTAAAGAAACCTGTGAGGCTGTCAGCGAACTTCTGTCGATTAAACCGGAACAAGTTTTACCATTCTCTACAGGCGTTATTTTAGAAAGTCTACCCGTTGATAAAATCAAAAACGGATTGCCTGACACAATAAAAAATTTAGATCCATCTCATTGGATAGATGCAGCAGAAGCGATTATGACTACAGATATTGCACCAAAAGCTGCATCGAGAAAAATAAAGATTCAAGATAAAGAAGTTTTTATTTCGGGTATAAGTAAAGGCTCTGGCATGATTCATCCAAATATGGCTACTATGCTTTCCTTTATTGCCACTGATGCTTCTATCAATCAAATCTTGCTTGATAAACTTCTTAAAGAAGTAACAGAGGAATCATTCAATTGTATTACTGTTGATGGAGATACATCCACTAATGATTCATTTATTCTGATTGCTACAGGAAAAGCGGAACATGATGAAATTAATCAAGAAAATAAAAGCTACGAAGTTCTTAGAGATGCTATTCGTGAAGTTGCAATTGAATTAGCACAGGCTATCGTAAGAGATGGTGAAGGCGCTACGAAATTTATAACTATTCAAGTGGAAACAGGGCTTGATAATGCTGAATGCAGAAAAGTGGGATTTGCGATAGCGCACTCGCCTCTCATCAAGACAGCTTTCTTTGCATCTGATCCAAATCTTGGGAGAATATTAGCTGCTATTGGTTATGCGGGTATCGAATCGCTTGATATCACAAAAATACAATTATTCTTAGGAAATGTCTTGGTAGCAGAAAAAGGTGGCCGGGCAATTTCTTACACTGAGACACAAGGTCAGGAAGTCATGAAGCATCCTGAAATTAGCATGCGAATACTTCTTAATCGAGGCCATGCAAACGCAACAATATGGACATGTGATTTTTCATATGACTATGTAAAAATCAATGCTGACTATCGAACTTAAATTGTGAATATTGTTCGCGCAGCAGCAGCCGTTATTCAAAGAGAAGATGGATTTCTTCTTATGGCTCAGAGGCCTCCTGGAAGAGGGTGGAGCGGTTGGTGGGAATTTCCGGGCGGCAAGATTGAAGAAAATGAATCACCTTTTGAAGCACTTCAAAGAGAGCTTCAAGAAGAAATTAATATTTCTGCAAATGATGCGACATTATGGTTTGAACGAAGTTACAGCTATCCAGATAAAAAGGTTTACATTTATTTTTTTAAAGTCACAAATTGGGCTGGTGAAATTAAATCATGTGAGAATCAATTATTAGAGTGGCAAAATCCGCATCATGTATCCGTTGCGCCAATACTCCCTACTAACTTATTTGTTCTGAAATCTATTTTACTACCCCCAGTTTATGCAATTACCAATATTGAAGAAATGGGTGAAAAATTATTTTTTGAGCGACTAAAAATTAAATTAGAAAAAGGTTTAAAAATGATACAAGTGAGAGAGAAAAAATTACCTTATCGAGATGTAAAAAAAGTAGCTCAAAAAATTTTAGATTTAGCGAGGCCTCATCAAGCAAAAGTTTTAATTAATGAAAACGAAGAGCTAGCATTAGATATTGGAGCTGATGGTGTTCATTATCCATCGCATAGCATTGTTAAATTAAAAAAACGACCAGAATTTTCAATATGTGGTGCTTCTTGTCATAATTTAGAGGAGCTTATGATTGCACAAGATTTGAATATGTCATTTGCTGTAATTTCTCCGGTTCAAAAAACTGAATCACACCCAGGATGTGATCCAATAGGCTGGGAGTTTTTTAGTGAATATGCAAATAAATTAGATATACCGATTTTTGCCTTGGGCGGCCTTAATCAGGAAAGTCTCAACATCTCTTGGCAATTCGGCGGACATGGCATTGCTATGCAAAGAGCTATTTGGGCATAAGACTATTTAATTACAGCATCAATTGATTTATCAAAAAATTGATTTTTTTTGTCTTTAAAATGTAATACCAATTTCACTTTTTGCCCAGCTTTAAGAGGACCTTTAAAATCCATAAGCATTAAATGGCTGCCACCAGATTTAAATTCAAAAGTCTTGCCTTGTTCAATTTTAATTTCATTTGTCATGCGCATTTTCATAACACCTTTTTCTATAATAGTGTTGTGCATCTCGATCGTTTTAATTCTCGGAGAAGTCACCGCGGTTAGAATTAAATCTTCATGACTTAGGAGTGACATGTAAGCGACACTCATGTCATCACCTTCATCAGTAGAGCCAATCCAAGCATTTTCTATTCTAATATCTGGCGCTGCCAATATATCTGTCGAAATTAAAAGTACTATTATAAATAATACACATTTAAAGAATTTCATAATGAGAGCCTTAAAAAAGTTTCAGGTAATATCTTCGTTTAAACCTTCGGGGTTAATTTCTACTGGAATTTTATAGCCTTCATTAGCCCATTGACCCAGATCAATCATGCGACATCGTTCTGAGCAAAAAGGCCTGAAAGCATTAGATAACGAATATTCAATACTTTGGTTGCATTGGGGGCAGTTAACAAAAGTAGTCTTTGCGCTCATAGCCAACA
>RFPQ01000049.1 GCA_009926035.1 Betaproteobacteria bacterium | reverse complement strand
AATCTTTTGCATGAGTAATTTTATGTTCCATAAGAGATGTTATTTAATGGTTCGATGTTTAAGAGCAGGTAAGGATTTACGAATAGATTTAATATATTCCTTATTTAGGAATCCAGTAATTACACCGGAACCTCGATTAAGACGATCAAGTATAGTCCCCCATGGGTCAACAATCATTGAGTTCCCGTGAGTTTCTCTTCCTGACAAGTGATAGCCACCTTGAGCAGGGGCTAATACGTAGCATTGATTCTCAATTGCTCTTGCACGAATCAAAATCTCCCAATGTGCCTTTCCAGTTGTTTCTGTAAAAGCAGATGGAATGACAAGAAGATCAATATCTTTCATTGCTCTAAATAACTCTGGAAATCTAAGATCGTAACAAATTGCAATGCCAATTTTTCCAAAAGGAGAATCGACAACTACAATATTGGAGCCCGCCTCAATTAATTTATCTTCACGATAGTATTCATCACCCATATCAAATCCAAAAAGATGTATTTTGTCGTAACGGTGAATTAAATTACCTTTGTCGTCATAAACTAAACAACTGTTCCTTATTTTATTTTTATCCTTTGATACCAAAGGAATAGATCCTCCAATAATCCATACTTTATTTTTCTTGGCTTGTTTTGATAAGAAAGACTGAACAAGACCTTGCTCGGGCTTTTCTTTTGCCTGCAGTTTTTCTGAATCTTTAGAGGACATAATAGAAAAGTATTCAGGAAGCGCTATGATTTTGGCGCCTTGGTTTGCAGCAATAGTAATTAAATTTTCTGCTTCATTAAGATTTGATTTGATGTCTGGTCCAGATGCCATCTGTATCCCAGCAATCTTTATAATATCTTTATTTACTAACTTAGCTTTCGTTGTTTTTATTTTAGATTTAATTGCCATTATTATTTTTTATCATTAAATAAGTTTTTAGTATTATCTATCGTTGTTTTGATTTTGTCTGATGGAGAATTATTTACTTCTACTGGGTTTTCCCATGTGCCAATAATTCGATATTCAGATGTAAGTATTTTATTTAGAGGATCCTTTAGTACTTTTTGTGCAACGAATGCAACAGCACCTGCTAGAGGGCCGCCTGCAAGAGCAGCAATCGATAAGCTATCACTAATATGAGGAGTTACTTTAACATTTAAATCTTGTGTTTCATTAATGATATTAGTTTCACCTGACATAAATACATCTGCAGCAGGACCATTCATTCTAAAATTTGTTGTTTTCATGATGCCATTATTCATTCTTATTGAGGCATTAATTGAGTCAAATATGAAACCGCTACCAAATAAATCTCTAAAGTCTAGGCTAAGCCGTCTTGGTAAACTTTGCAGCGTGATAAGTCCAAACAAACGACCTACACCTGGTTCCACTTTTAAAATAGTTCCCTTATGAATATCCAGAGTAAAAGAACCATCAATTTTAGTTTTATCAAAATTGATAGGACTTCCATTCCATTTAAATTGACCATTAATTTCTGCGTCACCGTCCTTAATAAAATGGTTATAACCCATTTGATTAAGAGTATTACCAAGATTGTTAATTTTCCAATTGAAATTGATATTTGATTTCGAATTTTTATTCCAGTCGATCCACTCACCATCCGCCTGAAAAATATTTGTATCATTCGCAACTTTTAGTTTTTGGATATCAATATTTTGTTTGGAAGTATTGGTAATAAGTTCTAGTTTTCCTATTTTTTTCCCGTCTACTTCAAGAGCTTCAACCTTGATATCTAAATTAGGAAGATTTTGTTTATTAGCAGTGTTAGTTGAAGAAACCTTTTTATTTTCGCTTGGTAGTTTGAGTCCATTTAGGCGAGCAATTAGTTTGTTATCTTTTTCAGCCCACAAAAGATTTCCCGATGTTTCGTTTGAGATTATTTTAAATTTTGTATTGCCGTTAGCCAGTGCTATTTCTAATCTGATATCATTGAATCTTCTATCAAAGAGATCAGCGCTCTTAAGAGCTATATCCGCTTTATCTATTTTAAAATTATCTTTACTATCACCCAAGCTGTATATACTTAAAAAATCATCTAAATTGGCGTATGGTAAATTAGCTTTGAGATATAGTCCTTTTTGAGTGTTTATTTTAATATCTGAATTAATAGCAATAAATCCTTTATCAATAATCATCAGATTATTTCTTTCAGAACGTAACATTTTCGCATTAACAATATTTCCGAATTTAAATTCAATTTCATCACTCTTTTGGCTATTTTGCTTTTTATTAAAATAAAATTTTTCTTCTTTTTCTCGTGCTTTATTGAATGGAGCAGGGTAACTCATTTCAATGCCTTTCAAATTCGATGAGATTTGTATATTAAGTAAGGGTTTTTTGTATTCCACTACACCCTCCCAATAAGCTGATCCATTTAATTTTGAGAAACTTGTACCTAATTTTTCTTCGATAGCTTTATTTGTAAAGTTCCCATTCAATTTAACTTTAATAATTTTGCTAGAATCCGCAGTAAGGATAATATTTGTGTTACCCCCAAACATAGTACCGTTCAGATTTTCAGTTTTTACATTCTTCTCATCGAATAAGACACTACCTTTAATTTTTTCTATATTAGGAATGCCCATCGAAGAATTGCTTAGATTGCTATCTAAAAATTGATATCGTCCTTTAAAGGTAATCGCATCTAAATTGTCCATAGGAATATCAATATTTACCATTAACTTGCCCTCACCAGATCCTGTTGCTTCATCAAACAAATGTTGAACTGATTCTTTTATGGGGCTGCTATTAATAAATTTAATTGCTTCTCGTGTGGGGCTATTTAGAGTTCCTTGAATATTAAGCACGGGATGTTCAATTGCTATCGCTGGAATTATTGTTTTAAGATCTTTGATTGTATTGCCTAAAAATCGACCTTTCTTGCTTGTCAATTCAAAAGTGCCAGCATTAATTGAAGCATTAAAATCAAATTTTTCGACTACCGGCCATCCTGCGCCGTATTCAATTAAAGTATTTTTACCTGTCGTTGTAACAATAAACGAGCCTTTGTTAGGATCAGGTTGATTATTCTCATCGACAAATGGAAAATCTGCTGCCGAACCTTTAATAGCGACCAAGGTATTTTCTAGACTTCCTTCGAGAAGAGAAGTATCAAGCCAATGAAGACTTTCTGCGCTAATTGTTTTTGGATAATATGTTTTTGCATGCTTAAAATCAATAAAAGGAATTGAAGCTTGTATGTCAAGATAAGGCGCTTTTTGATTGTTGTATTTAATGCTTCCATTTATTGAGCCATTAATAAATTCATTATTAAAGCTAATACTTTTAAAGATTAAATAATTTTCTGTCCACTTTAAGTCACCATGTAAGTCTCTAAATTTAAGTTGCTCTCTAAATAATTTATTGTATGAAAGTGAAACATCTGTTGATTTAAATTTTAGAGAACCGTCTTTATTTGACAGATGAATAGAGCCTGAGAGATTTTCGAAGCCCGGATAGCTTTCAAAAGCTTTTAGGCTTAACTTGTCAAACTGAGCTTTAAGCTTTATTTCAGTTTTTTTATTTTCTGCCCATTTGAGATTTAAATTAGTTATTGATCCTGAAGGCTGAATCATATTAACTTTATTTTTCACATCATCAAAGTAGGGGATTGTTTGTAATATTTCGTTGGCTGCCTCAAGCTGAATTTTATTTACTTTCAGAGTGAAAGCAATTGGCTTATCTGTCTCATTTGAAATAGAAATCGAACTATCAGCTTTTTCAATGTTAATACCGTTATTAGTGAGAAGGTAAAAATTTTCAAATATAAACTGATGATCTTTTTTGTTTGAAAGCCATGTAATGTCACCAGAAAAATTCTTTAAATTAAGTTCATTTTTATATGCTTGATTTAATTCAGTTTTAAAGTTTGTGAATTTGATTGATGATTTAATTTTAGCGATCGTAGCATTAATGATATTTGCATTTAGATTTAAATCGCCTGTACCCGCATTGACTTTAACAGGGTAGTTTATCCATGGTGTATAGGCTGCAAGATTGATATTCCTTGCATTAATTTTAACTTCAGAGTCCCACGAATTTATATCTTCAATCTTTTTTGCATAAATGTTACCGTTAATATCAACAAATTGATTGTCGCTATTACTGATTCTAAAATTAAGGTCAAATTTGTGTTTGCCAATAAGCTCGATAATAAAAGGTGTCTTATAACTAAAATTTAAATCCTTTAATGTGAGAGTAGGTGCTTGTCTATATTCGTCATGCCAATCAATCTCACCTTGCTTAATTGCAACTTTTTTTTGATTGAGAAGCCAATTGGTTAATTTATTGTTAGCGGGACCATCCATAAGTAAGCCACCAATGAAAATTTTATTATTAACATCTCTCTTAATAAGAAGTTTGGGTGCTTGAAACTTGATTTCTGAAAGTGTTGGTTTTAAGTAAAATGGGCTTAACCAAGAGAAGTCAGCACTCATTTCTTTGAGTGAAAGAGTTGTGTTATTTTGATTGTCATAAAATGAAATTTCGTTCAAAACAATTTCTGGATTAATAAAATCCCATCGACTTTCAAGCGAATTTATTTTTATCGTTTGCCCAGTTAATTGAGACGCAAGGGCTTCAATTTTTGATTTGTAGTTAATTAAATTAGGTTTAATATAGAACTGAAATGCAATACTTGATATAACGACAAAGAGTGCATAGGCTATGGCAAATGCAATACCAATTTTTTTTACGTAAGGAAGTAATTTTTGCTTCATGGGTCTTTCTTAAACTTAAACCGCTTAAGCTATTTTACTTTAAATTATTGAATTGTTTGTTTTAGTTGCTCAAGAATAGATGGGTTATCTAGGGTTGAAATGTCTGAAGTAATTTCTTCGCCCTTGGCAAGAGATCTTAAAAGTCTACGCATAATTTTGCCTGAACGTGTCTTGGGTAAATTATCCCCAAATCTAATATCGTCAGGTTTGGCAATAGGACCTATTTCCTTGCCAACCCAATCTCTGAGTTGGCTTACTATTTCTTTAGCTTCATTACCTTCAGGCCTTTTACCTTTAAGGACTACATATGCTACGATAGACTCACCTTTAATTTCGTGAGGCTTTCCCACAACGGCAGCTTCAGCCACAAGCGGATTTGATACTAATGAAGATTCAATTTCCATAGTACCAAGTCTGTGACCTGAAACACTTAATACATCGTCAATACGGCCCATGATAGTAAAGTAGCCACTTGTTTTATCTCTAATAGCTCCATCACCAGCTAAATATACTTTTCCACCAAGCTCTTCTGGATAGTAACTTTTTTTATATCGCTCTGGATCTCCCCATATGGTTCGAATCATTGAAGGCCAGGGTTTTTTAATCACCAATAGCCCGCCTGTGCCCCATGGCACATCCTGTCCTGATTCATCAACAATAGCTGCATCAATACCTGGGAAAGGGAGGGTGCAAGAGCCAGGTACTAAGGGTGTGGCGCCCGGCAAAGGTGTTATGACATGACCCCCTGTTTCTGTTTGCCAAAATGTATCCACGATCGGACAATAATGATGGCCAATTTTTTCGTAATACCACATCCACGCTTCAGGATTGATAGGTTCCCCCACAGAACCAAGAAGACGAAGGCTCGATAAATCATAAGTATCAGGATTGGATTCTTTGTTTGATTCTGAAGCTTTAATAAGAGATCTAATCGCCGTGGGTGCAGTATAAAAAATACTGACATGATGCTTTTCTATCATCTGCCAGAAACGGCCTGCATGAGGAAAGGTTGGAATACCTTCGTAAATAAGTTGAGTAGCCCCCATAGCAAGCGGCCCATAAGTAACGTAAGTATGCCCTGTAATCCATCCAACATCAGCCGTGCACCAGTAAATATCATCTCCTTTAATATCAAAGGTCCATCGCATGGTATTCATGGCGTGAAGTAGATAGCCCGCAGTTGAGTGTTGAACACCCTTAGGCGTGCCAGTTGAGCCTGAGGTATATAGTAAGAAAAGAGGATGTTCAGCATTTACATAAACCGGATCACAATCTGTAGCTTGATTTTTAATCAGGTCATGCCACCAAACTTCTTTAGTTTTTAATTCAATCGCATCTTTTGATTTTTTAAGTATCACAGAACCAATGACTGACTCACAACTACCCAAAATAAACGCTTCATCAACCGCAGCTTTGAGGGGAAGTATTTTTCCCCCTCGAAATTGAATGTCAGCCGTGATGACAAGTTTTGCTTGCGCATCCTTGATACGCTCTTGAATGCTTTTTGCTGAAAAGCCTCCAAATACAACGGAGTGGGTTAATCCAATTCTGGCACAAGCAAGCATAGCAACAACTGCTTCAATACCCATGGGTAAGTAAATAACAACCCTATCTCCTAGATCTAGATTGAATGTTTTAAGACCGTTTGCAAATTGACATACTTTTTCATAAAGCTCTTTGTAAGTGACATTAGTAACATCACCATTATCAGCTTCAAAAATAAT
>RFPQ01000048.1 GCA_009926035.1 Betaproteobacteria bacterium | reverse complement strand
TAATCGTTTGGTTAAATTATGCAGCTTGGCTCCATTACCGAATCGTTAAAGGTCTAAGAGGCTCTATTTTGGCTTGGTGGGCAGTGATTGGGCTCGTTATTACTACCTTTGCTTTTTTAGGTGTCAATATGTTTTTATCGGGACTGCATTCATATGGTGAACTTTAATTCCATGTAGAATGTACGTTTAATATTCATATTTAAATATGACCCAAAAAAATATAGTCGAAATTAAAAACCTATCTTTTGGCTACGGCAATCTTATGCTTCATAAAGATATCAGTATGGTTTTTCCTCGCGGTAAAGTCACAGCTATCATGGGTGGAAGCGGTTGCGGTAAAACAACTATTCTTCGTTTAATAGGTGGTCAAGTAAAACCTAAAGCTGGTCAAGTGACTGTGGATGGCAAGATTGTTCACAAACAAGATAGACAGGGCATTTATGAATTGCGAAGAAAAATGGGCATGCTTTTCCAGCACGGCGCTCTTTTTACTGACTTGTCCGTATTTGATAATGTGGCATTTCCAATGCGTGAACATACAAAATTACCAGAAAGCATGATTCGCGATTTGGTTCTTATGAAGCTTAATGCGGTTGGCTTAAGAGGCGCTCATAAACTTATGTCTACTGAGCTCTCAGGGGGGATGGCAAGACGAGTAGCACTTGCAAGAGCTATTGCATTAGACCCCGATATTATTATGTATGACGAGCCTTTTGCTGGATTAGATCCTATTTCTATGGCAGTCATTTGTGATCTAATCAGAACGCTCAATGATGCATTGGGAGCAACTTCAATTATCGTGACTCACGATGTAGAAGAAGCTTTTTCTTTTGCAGACTATATTTACTTTGTTGCGGATGGCAAAGTAGCTGCTGAAGGCACACCTAAAGAATTGTCAAAATCAAAACTTCCTTTTGTTCATCAATTCGTGCATGGGGAGAAAGATGGACCAGTTCCATTTCATTACAAGGCCCCTAGCTATAAAAAAGATATTTACGAGCCCGTTTAATTTATGAATCCAATTTTCAAAATTTTAAGCAATATAGGCAATCAAGTTACTTCAAGAATTTGGCGTTTAGGTTCAGCTACGAGGTTATTTTTACTAACTTTAATTTATTCAGGTGAAAGCTTTAGACGAATTCATTTAATGATTCGTGAAATTTACTTCACTGGTGTGATGTCCATAATTATTATTGTAGTATCTGCTTTTTTTGTAGGTATGGTGTTGGGCCTACAAGGTTATTACACATTACAAAAGTATGGCTCTTCAGAATCTATTGGCGTCTTAGTTGCCTTAGCCTTATTAAGAGAGCTTGGCCCAGTTGTTACTGCGCTTTTATTTGCAGGAAGAGCGGGAACCGCAATTACTGCTGAAATTGGTTTAATGAAAGCCACTGAGCAATTATCTGCTATGGAAATGATGGCTATAAGCCCAATTGCTAGAATTATTGCTCCGAGATTTTGGGCTGGTGCTATTTCAATGCCGATTCTAGCTTCGATTTTCTCAATGGTAGGTGTCATGGGAGGCTATTTAGTTGCAGTGCCTATTATTGGTGTAGATCATGGCGCATTTTGGTCACAAATGAATGTGAATGTTGATTTTAAATTTGACGTGATTAATGGATTGATTAAGAGTCTCGTATTTGGGATTGCATGTACGATTATTGCACTTTATGAAGGTTATGATGCCCCCCCAACAGCGGAAGGGGTAAGTCGAGCTACTACAAGGACAGTAGTCACTTCTTCACTTGCTGTTTTAGGGTTAGATTTTATTTTAACTTCGTTTATGATGTCGTATTAATATGCGATTGGAGCCATTATGGATAAAACAACTTTAGATATTTGGGTAGGTTTATTTGTCGCAACTGGAATCGCAGCGCTTATGGGTTTAGCTATGAAAGTTGGTAATCTCACGAGTAATACTCTGGGAGAAACTTACATGGTTACAGCAAACTATGAAAATATTGGCGGCCTTAAACCAAGAGCGCCAGTTAAAAGTTCAGGCGTCGTTGTGGGTCGAATTGATAACATCAAATTTGATACTAAAGCTTATCAAGCAGTCGTAACTCTAAAAATAGATAAAAGATATCCTTTTCCTAAGGATACTTTCGCAAATATTTATACATCGGGCTTATTAGGAGAACAATATATTAGCCTGGAGCCGGGCGGTGACGATCATTTTTTAAAAGAAGGAGATCGTATATCTAAAACACAAGATGCAGTTGTGTTGGAAAAGCTTATCAGTCAGTTTTTATATAATAAAGCTACTGACGAGCCTAAAAAATAATTTTTTTAAAAGGATTTTAAAGCTATGAAGAAGTTTCTATTAATTATTCTAGCATTGGTAATGTCGATAACTGTGTCTGCTGCAGAGGCTCCAGACCTTTTCGTTAAGAAGATAGCTGATGAGGTTTTTGAAATTTTAAAAACAGATAAAGATTTAAAAGCGGGCAATAAAGAAAAGGCATACAAAATTACTGAAGAAAAAATACTTCCTTATTTTGATTTTGATCGAATTTCTAAACTTGTTCTTGGTAAAGCATGGCCAGCCGCTTCAAAAGAAGAGCAGGAAGCTTTTAAAAAAGAATTTAGATTAATGATTATTAAAACTTATGGCAGTGCATTGTTAAAGTTTAAAGATCAAACCTTAAACTATAAACCAACCCGATTCCAACCGTCAGACGAGGAAGTATTGGTAAGAACAGAAATTCTGCAGTCCGGAGCCCCTCCTTTACCTATAGATTACATGCTAGAGAAAGATGGTAGTTCTTGGAGAGTTTTTGATATTATTATTGAGGGCGTTAGTTTAGTCACGAACTATCGTGGTCAATTTGGTAATGAAATAAAACAAAATGGTATAGCCTCTCTTATTACAAAACTTGCTGAAAAAAATGCTGACTTCGGTAAAGCGACAGCAAATAAATGATTAGTTTTGATAAAAATCAATGGCAGTTAAGTGGTGATCTTACAATTGAAAAGATTCCGACTGTTATTGATTTAATTAACAAACAAAAATTAGACAAAAAAACGACGATTGATTTCTCAAGAGTAACTTCAATAGACACATCAACGTTAAGTTTAATTTTTGAATTGCAAAGGCAAGCTAAAAAAACACAATCACAGTTTATTTTTAGAAATTTACCTAAAAATTTAAATAGCCTAGCGAAATTATATGGAGTGGAAGATTTAGTATCTTCCCTCCATTAAATTTTGCAACCATAAGTTTCATTTAAGAAACTTGCTGCATTCATACCTATGAAAAAAGCCATCGTATTTAAGAGTGTTAAAAAGAACTTCGGAAAATTAGAGGCGCTTAAAGGTATTGATCTCACTATAGAAGAGGGCGAATTTTTTGGACTCTTAGGTCCCAATGGTGCTGGAAAATCAACTCTTATTAATATTCTAGCAGGACTTACAAAACCATCCTCAGGCTCGATTAAAGTGATGGGCTATGATGTTACTCAAGATTATCAGTATGCAAGAAGATCCCTTGGCATTGTGCCCCAAGAATTAGTATTTGACCCTTTTTTTAATGTTCGTGAAATGCTTCGATTCCAAGCAGGCTACTTTGGCAAAGGCCAAGAAAATGATGATTGGATTGATGAAGTCATAGAAGAGCTAGATCTAAAAGACAAAGCCAATACTAATATGAGAATGCTTTCTGGTGGCATGAAAAGGAGGGCCTTGATAGCCCAAGCCCTTGTGCATAAGCCTCCAGTCATTGTTTTAGATGAGCCGACAGCAGGTGTGGATGTAGAGCTTAGAAAAAGATTATGGCAATTCATCAAAAAACTTAATCAAAAAGGTCACACAATTGTTTTGACTACGCATTATCTAGAAGAAGCTGAAACTCTCTGTAGTCGAATTGCTATGATGGACCATGGCAAAATCGTTGCATTAGATAAAACAAAAAACCTATTAAAACGTTTCTCAGCAAAAAATTTAAATCTTCGTTTAGATTTAAAAGGTAAAAAAATTCCTATAAGCATTCAGAAGTTTATGCAAAATTTAGATTATCACTCAATCAGTTTTTTAATTGAAGAGATAGCAGAAGTAGAGTTTATTATTAGTGAATTAAAAAAAACAAAAATTAAAATATTGGATATGGAGCTTACCAACTCAGATTTAGAAAACGTCTTTTTAAAGCTTACTGGAAGTAAAAAATGACAAATTTTAAAACTGAGTTTATAGGTATATGGACCCTTCTTAAGAAGGAATTATTAAGATTTTGGCGTGTTGTTTTTCAGACGGTAGCTGCGCCTGTGATTACCGCAGTCCTTTATTTGCTGATCTTTTCTCATGTCTTAGCAAATCATGTAAAAGTTTATGACAATGTTGAATACACAGCATTTCTTATTCCAGGTTTAATTATGATGTCTTTATTACAAAATGCTTTTGCAAATAGCTCTTCAAGCCTTATTCAATCTAAGGTTATGGGAAATATTGTATTTATTTTATTAACACCTATTACTTATCTTCAATTTTTCTTGGCTTTCTTAATAGCTTCAATTGTAAGAGGTATTTTTGTAGGCGCTTGCATTTACTTATTTGCTCTTCTCTATGTAGATTTACCTATGTTACATCCGTGGATTATTTTTGGATTTGCGATAATTGGCGGTGCATTACTTGGTACATTTGGAATTATTGCAGGTATATGGGCTCACCGATTTGATCAGATGGCGGCCTTCCAAAATTTCGTGATCATGCCGTTATCTTTCCTGTCAGGCGTCTTTTATTCAATTCATTCCTTGCCGCCTTTTTGGCAAAAGGTATCACAGCTCAACCCTTTTTTTTATATGATTGATGGTTTCCGTTACGGTTTCTTTGGGCAATCTGATGTGCCTCCATTATTGAGCCTCTCAATCGTAACCTTCTTTTTCGTAGTGTTAGCTTCCATTACATTAGGAATGTTAAAATCCGGCTATAAATTAAGAAGCTAAAAGATGACCGCTGACGATATTAAGCAATCGATTCTCGAAAAACTTGAATGCGAGTTTATTGAGATTTTAGGTGAGGACGGATCTCATTTTGAAGGTACGATTGTAAGTGATTTATTTGAAGGATTAAATCGGGTTAAACAACATCAAATGGTATTTAATGCTTTAGGCGATAAGATGAAAAGTGAAATTCATGCTCTATCTATGAAGACTTATACACCAAATGAATGGAATCAATTAAAAACGTAATATTGAGGAGTAAGGCATGAGTGCACAAGAAAAGATTCAAAAAACGATTAATGAACACAATGTAGTTTTGTACATGAAGGGAAGTCCTAAGTTTCCTCAATGCGGTTTTTCAAGTTTAGCAACTAAAATTTTAGATGCATGTGATATCGAATTTCATGCGATCGATGTACTTCAAGATCCAGAAATAAGAGAAGGCATCAAAGTGTTTGCCAATTGGCCAACCATTCCTCAGCTTTATATTCACGGAGAATTTATCGGTGGCGCGGACATCATGAAAGAGATGTATGAGACTGGAGAGCTAGTAAAGTTATTAAAGGCTAATTCATAACTTGGATAAATTAGTTATTCAAGGACAATCGCCTCTTCAAGGCGAACTTGAAATATCAGGCGCTAAAAATGCAGCCTTACCTATACTTATTGCCTCCCTTCTCACTGAAGATACATTGTCATTAACTCATGTGCCTCAACTTCAAGATGTAAATACAACCAAATCTTTATTAAAGTATATGGGCGTAAATATTGAGTTAAAAAATGATTCAACTGAATTAACTGCAAAAGAAATTACGAATAAAAATGCGCCTTATGAACGCGTAAAAACAATGCGAGCTTCTATTCTTGTATTAGGTCCTTTACTAGCAAGATTTGGTGAAGCTAGAGTTTCATTACCGGGAGGCTGTGCTATTGGATCAAGACCTGTCGATATACATATCAAAGGCCTACAAGCGATGGGTGCAAAAATAGATATTCATAATGGTTATATTGAAGCTTCGACGAAACACTTACCGAAATTCAAGTTACAAGGCTGTAAATTTTATATGGATATTGTTACTGTCACAGGGACTGAGAATTTAATGATGGCAGCTTCATTGGCTAATGGAATTACTATTTTGGAAAACGCCGCCAAAGAACCTGAGGTTGTAGATCTTGGTGAATGCCTAAATAAAATGGGCGCAAAAATTCAAGGCTTAGGGTCTGATGTGATTACAATTGAAGGAGTGGATTCGCTTCATAAAGCGAGTCACGACGTGATCTTTGATAGAATCGAAGCAGGGACATATTTAGCTGCTGTTGCGATGACAGGCGGCGAGGTGCTTTTAAAAAATGTACAGCTCAAATGTTTAGATGCAATTACACAAAAATTAATTGAAACTGGCGTTAAAATTGAATCGTATGATAATTCAATTCGCATTAAAAGTGATGGGAAGTTGAAAGCGGTAAATATAAGAACTGCACCTTATCCTGCTTTCCCAACAGATATGCAGGCACAAATGATGGCGTTAAATAC
>RFPQ01000047.1 GCA_009926035.1 Betaproteobacteria bacterium | reverse complement strand
GAGCCTGGGATAATTTCTTTTAAGTTACTCATCATTTGGCAGCCATTACAAATACCCAGTGCTATTGTGTCAGGTCTTGAGAAGAAGGCTTCAAAAGTATCACGTGTTTTTGAATTAAATAAAATAGATTTAGCCCAGCCTTCACCTGCACCTAATACATCGCCATATGAAAAACCACCACATGCAACGAGCGCTGAAAAATCAGTTAAAGATTTTCGGCCCTCAATAATATCTGACATATGGACATCATGTGCCTCAAATCCTGCGGTTGAAAATGCAGATGCCATTTCAACATGGCCATTAACGCCTTGCTCTCTTAAAATTGCTATCTTAGGTTTTGTTTTTTTGATTGCAAAAGACTGGGGAATTTCAAAATCAAATTTTGGATTTAATCCTGGATCATGATCATCTGAAATTCTAGAAAACTCTTCTAAAGCGCATTCTGGATTATCTCGCATAGATTGCATTTTGTAAGATGTTTCAGTCCATGCACTTTGTAAATTTGATCTTGTATCTTCAAAGATGTAATTATTTTGATGTTTAATGTGAATTGTTTGATTTAAATTAATAGATCCAATTAAGAAAGCATTTTCATTTAAAGTCTCATTAATCTTTGTAAGTACATTTGAGATATGTTCTTTTTTAACCTGAATAACAGCTCCTAGTTCTTCATTAAAAAGAATAGCTTTGAAATTATCGCCACAAGGCGTTATATCAATATCCAAACCACAACGTCCTGCAAAAGCCATTTCAGTTAAAGTAGCAAAGAGTCCGCCATCCGATCGATCATGGTAAGCCTCAATCATATTTTCATTTTTCAATGTTTGAATTACATAAAAGAATGCTTTGAGTATTTTTACGTCATCAAGATTTGGTGGTATATCACCTACTTCATTAAAGACCAAGTTAAATGATGAAGCGCCTAATCGATTCTTGCCTAAACCTAGGTCGATATAAATAAGACCACTTTCTTTAAGCTTTCTATTAAGTGTAGGTGTTAACGTTTTTCTAGCATCAAAGACAGGTGCGAATGCGCTTACGATAAGAGACACAGGTGAAACAACAGTTTTTTCTTTTTCGTTATCTAGCCAAGTTGTCTTCATCGACATAGAATCTTTACCCACAGGTATGCTAATACCTAAATCAGGGCAAAGATGCATGCCGATTTCTTCAACAGCATCAAATAAAGCAGCATCTTCACCTCTATGTCCTGCAGATGCCATCCAATTGGCTGACAATTTAATATCTTCTAAATGATGAATTGATGCTGCGGATAAATTGGTAATTGCTTCGCCTAAAGCCATACGAACAGAAGCTTTGGCATCAATCATTGCAATAGGTGTTTTTTCACCAATAGCAAAAGCTTCGCCTAAGTTGCTATCAAAAGATGATAAAGTGACGGCGACGTCAGCAACTGGAACTTGCCAAGGACCGACAAGTTGATCTCTTGCGATCAATCCTGTCACTGATCGATCGCCAATATGAATCAGGAACATTTTATTTGCAACTGCGGGGTATCTTAATACACGATATACTGCGTCTTTGACATCAATATTTTCTGTGTTGATAGATTTAATCGTTCTTTCTTTTCTGTTCACATTGCGGGTCATCTTAGGCGGCTTTCCTAAGAGAATAGATAAATCCATATGGACTGCATCTTTTTTAAGAAGACTATCTTCGACAATTAATTGTTTGTCGTCTTTTGCAATACCAACAATTGCAAAAGGACATCTTTCTCGTTCGCAAAGTGATTTAAATAAATCAAGATCTTTTTCTTTGATTGCTAATACATAACGTTCTTGAGCTTCATTACACCAGAGTTCGCGTGGCGACATACTTGGCTCTTCATTATTAATCGCGCGTAATTGAAAAATTGCACCTACACCGCCATCATTTACTAATTCAGGAAATGCATTTGATAAACCACCAGCACCTACATCATGAATACTTAAGATAGGATTTTGAGTGCCTAATTGCCAGCATCGATCAATCACTTCCTGGGCTCTTCTTTGCAATTCAGGATTGCCACGTTGTACGGAATCAAAATCTAAATTTTCTGCATTAAATCCAGTGCCCATACTTGACGCAGCGCCGCCGCCTAAACCGATAAGCATTGCAGGACCGCCTAATTGAATAAGAAGGGCGCCTGGTGGGATCGCATGTTTTTTTGTATGAATATCATTAATACTTCCAATGCCACCTGCTAACATAATGGGCTTATGAAAACCTTTTATCTCATCATCGTGTTTGATTTCTAATGTTCTAAAGTAGCCTGCAATATTGGGTCTCCCGAATTCATTATTATATGAAGCACCTCCAATGGGGCCATCGATCATAATTTGGAGTGCTGATGATATGCGCGAAGGGCTACCATAGCTATCTTTTTCCCAAGGCTGAATAAATTCAGGAATACGTAAATTAGACACCGAAAATCCTGTGAGACCCGCTTTAGGTTTTGAGCCTCTTCCTGTTGCACCTTCGTCTCTGATCTCGCCACCCGCCCCTGTTGCAGCGCCTGAGAAAGGAGAAATTGCTGTCGGATGATTATGCGTTTCCACTTTCATAATAAAGTGTGTGTGTTCTTCGTGATCAGCATAAATACCATTTTGATTTGGATAAAAACGATTGATCTTACCGCCTTTTATAATAGAAGAATTGTCCGAGTAAGCCACAATCGTATTCCCAGGATGTAACTGATGCGTATTTTTAATCATACCGAAAAGTGATTTGGATTGCGTCTTGCCATCTATCACCCAATCAGCATTAAATATTTTATGGCGACAATGCTCTGAATTTGCTTGAGCAAACATCATGAGTTCTACATCTGTAGGATTTCTTTTGATAGAAGTGAAGTAATTAAATAAATAATCAATTTCATCTTCAGATAAAGCTAAGCCTAGATTTTTATTGAAATCATTTAAGACTTGTTTTCCACCTTCAATTATTTCTGCATACTGAATCGGTTTTGGAGGTAAATGAGAAAAAAGAGATTGAGCTTCATCAAGATTAAAAATTGAAACTTCTGTCATACGATCATGAAGCGCTATAGAAAGTGCTTTTTTTTCATTTTCGGATAATAAAGCTTCATTTTTTAATTCAATATAAACAGCAACAGCTCTCTCGATACGCTTGATGTCATAAAGTCCACAATGATTTGCAATATCAGTAGCTCTTGAAGCCCAGGGCGATATGGTACCCGGACGCGGCATAGTGATAATTGCATTATGTTTAAATGTTAATGTATGAGCCTTAGGGCCATAATGCAAAATTTTTTCTAAGGTTGCTTTATCTGTTTCTGTGATTTTTTTTTCACACCATATGATATGAATATATTCAGAATGAATATCTTTGATCTGATGATTAATTGCTTGAAGTTTTCCAAGAAGTTTTTCTTTTCTAAACTTTGAGTAAGCTGGACCACCAGCAATATGAATAATTTCTTGGCTTTGCATGTTTTGGGCAGTGTTTTAAGACGTTACTTTATGTTTAAGATTTTAACAGAAGCTATTTTTTTAAACCTTGTTAATTTTTAACAAATTAACTAGAAAAGTAGAGCGAGGTTTGATAGAAAATAAAGCTAAAAACCCAGGCTAGAAGAAGCGCCCATGAAACTGAATAAATCACAAATGAAAGATTTTTGGATTCGTTTTTAAGGGTTGCGATTGTAGAAAGACAGGGTGTATAAATGAGGGTAAAAATCATAAAGCTAATAGCCTGAACTTGAGTCACATTGCTATAAAGGTGATGGGCTAAAGCAGTGCCCTCCACACCGTAAATGACAGCTAATGCGCCAATGACAATTTCTTTGGCAATAAAACCAAAAATGAGGGCAATCACCAATTGTTCGTTAATGCCAATGGGTTGAAAAATAGGGGATAACCATTTACCTAATTGGCCGGAATAAGTGAGTTCGCTGGCAATCGGAACATCCATTGGGAAATGCGTTAACGCCCAAACAAGAAGCACGCCAATAATGATAAATTTGGTAGCGCGTGTTAGAAAATGTTTAATTTCAAGTACGCTTCTCTTGATGATGTGATTTATCGTTGGAAAGCGGTAGGGGGGTAATTCAATAATAATAGGCTCTTTATTTTTAAATTGATTTTTAAATATGAGCGCTGAAATAAAGATCGAGAAAAAACTTAATAAATAAAGACAGAAAAGCACTAGCGGGCCATATGAAGCGTCAAAGAGTGCTGTAATAATAAATAAAAATACTTGGAGCCTCGCTGAGCATAACGAAAATGGAATCACAAACATTGTTAAAAGACGAAGTTCTTTTGTACGCATAATTTTAGTGCCCATGAGAGCCGGCACATTACACCCAAAGCCCATAAGCATCATCACAAAACCTCTTCCATCTAAGCCTATTTTTTCCATCAAGGCGTCCATCAAAAATGCAGCTCTTGAAAAATAACCACTATCTTCTACAACGCTCATGATGAGGAAGAAAAGAATAATAATAGGTACAAAAGCGGCTATGGTGGTGACCCCTAAATACAGACCATCTAAGAGGAGGCTTTGAAAAATTCCATGATGATTTGTAAATAAAGGCTCAAGATAATCCACTCTAAAGAAATTGAAGAGTTGAGTCATTAAATCTTGAATGGGTTTGCCTAGCGTGAAGATAAACTGAAAAACCGAAAACACAATAATAAAAAAAATGGGCAGACCCCAGAAGTGATTCAAAAAGAGCGCGTCTAGTTTTTTTGTATTTTTGTCGTTAAGTTTCGCTGGATATTTAACAGTTAATTTAATTAAAGCTTGAATCGTTTTTTGATGAGATATTTGATCAGATGAATTTAATGGCTTAATTTTTTTAATAGGTAGGTTGACTTTTTGACTCATCAATTGAGAAGATACCTTTAAAAGCTCAGTTATACCTTCGCCGAATTTAGCACTTGTTTTAATTACAGGCGTTTTAAGTTTTTTCTCTAACAATGGCGCATTAATAGTAATGCCCATTTTTTTTGCTTCATCATACATATTGAGAGCTAATACACAGGGGATTTGAAGCTTTTGAAGTTGTAATAACAATGAAAGTTGTCGTTCAATTTGAGCGCTGCATAAGACAACAATCGCTAAATCAATCTTGTTGTGATTGATAAAGCTTTGTACAATTTTTTCATCTTCAGATAAACCTTGAAGGTCATAAACGCCCGGAAGATCAACGAGTTCAGCCATATGACCGCCTAGTAATGTTTTAACTGCATGAAGATCTACAGTAATACCAGGCCAATTACCGATGCGTGCAGAGGAGCCGCTTAAGCGATTAAACAGAGTCGACTTGCCCGTATTTGGCATGCCCAAGAGAGCAATACGTTTCATAGGTTAGATGAGTTAATTTGGATGAGCGTTGCTTCTTGTTCCCGAATCATGAGCTCAGTTGTATCAATCACGATATGAAAAGGACCTTTAAATGGAGCCTTTCTTAAGACGGTGATTTTCTTGCCACGTCTCAACCCCATGGCATTTAGCCTTTGAATCAGCAAGCGATCCATATCGAGCTTTTGGATAATACCGCTCTGGCCTTCTGACAATTCTAATAAAGTGGTCATAGCTATCTAAATGATAATGATTCTTATTATTATATACAAAAAAGCCTGCGTAACGCAGGCTTTAAGTAACTCGTAAGACGGATTTCTTTATTTGCTGTTATCAACAATCTTAGCTTTTGCTTTAAGGTCTAATACAAGCTTATCAAGTTGTTTTTGTTGAAGTGTTTTAGCTAAACCTTCTTTTACTTTATCGAACTCAGGCGCTTGCAGTGCTCTTGTATCCTCCAGCTTAATTACATGCCAGCCAAATTGTGTTTGAACGGGCGCTGTTGTGAAGCTACCTTTTTTAATTGAGGTGAGTGCGTCAGCGAATGGTTTAACCATTGAGTTTGCTGGGAACCAACCTAAATCACCACCTTTATCTTTTGAACCTGGATCTTTCGATTTATCTTTGGCTATTTTGCTAAAATTGCTACCTTTATTAAGTTCGGTAATGACGTCTTTAGCTTCTTGTTCGCTCCCAACAAGAATATGTTTTGCATTGAATTCTTGAGTGCCTAAATCTTTTTTGTATTGTTCATAGGCATTTTTAATATCAGACTCTAAAATAGGATTTTTTTGTACGTAGTTTTGTAAGAATGTGTTGTATAGCATTTCTTTACGCGCTAACTCTTCTTTTAAAAGATAGTTTGCGTCCTTGCTAAGTCCTGTTCTTTCAGCTTCTTGGTTAATAAGTTCCATAGCAATCATACGATTGACAATCATATTGTTAAGGTTGTCATCCATTTTTTGGCCGCGACTTGCAAGATCTTTTACTACAAAATCATAGAGACTCTTTTTAATAGGCTTGCCATTCACCGTAATATTTAAATCGGCTGCTTGTGCTAAAGCTCCAAGCTGAAAAAGTAAAATAAATGTAAAGGTTTTGATAAAAGAAAACATTAAAGCTCCTTGATAATTAATATTGAAGAGTGATTCCTTAAGGCAAATCAGCTTTGATACTTAATGCATGAATTTTTTGAGGAATTAAATCTTTAAGCGCGTCGTAAATGATGCGATGCCTCATT
>RFPQ01000046.1 GCA_009926035.1 Betaproteobacteria bacterium | reverse complement strand
AGTTAAATTAAATTGAGTAATATAGATAGCTATGCCTGCAAAATAGCCTATCAAAGCTAACCAGCTAATCTTTTTAACATACCAAAAAAATGGAATCTTTTCTAAGCCCATAGCAGCAACCCCTGCAGCCGAACCAATAATAAGTATTGATCCACCTGTACCTGCACAATAAGCCATAAATTCCCATAAGAAACTATCGGCCGGATATTGCGTTAAGTCATACATTCCCATTGAAGCTGCGACAAGGGGGACATTATCAACAACAGCACTTAGTAAGCCTAATAAGGTGACAATATAGTCCTGACGTCCCACTGTTCTATCTAAAAACTCAGAGAATGAGTGAAGAATTTGGCTATGTTCGAGTGTAGCGACAGCCAATAGAATCCCAATAAAAAAGACAATCGATGTCATGTCAATACGATGTAAAGCATGGGCTAGAGTGAATTGCTGTTTATCAGCATCGTCCTTCTTGTAATGTATCAAATCCCCTACCAACCAAAGAATGCCCAATCCAAAAAGTATGCCCATATAAGGTGGTAAATGTGTCACTGTTTTAAACACAGGCACTAAAATCAAAATTCCGAGGCCTAAATAAAACATAGTGTTCCTCTCAAAATCAGATGTCAGACTAGAAGAAGCGTTATATGTTTTAGCTTGTGTTGAAATAAGTTTACCCTTCATTGAATGGCTCACAAATAACAAGGGCGCAATTAAATTAGCTAATGACGCTAAGAATAAACCTTTAATAATAGCTAATGTTGTCACTTGCCCACCAATCCATAACATCGTGGTTGTTACATCACCAATGGGCGACCAAGCACCTCCGGCGTTAGCTGAAATCACCACCATTGCTGCAAATAACAGTCTATCTTCTTGTTTTTGTAATAATTTTCTCGTGAGTGAGATCATCACGATGGTAGCTGTTAAATTATCTAATACAGCACTTAAAAAGAAGGATAGAAATCCTACGATCCATAGCAAAAATGTTAGCTTTTTAGTCTTTATACGAGAGGTTATAACTTCAAAACCATTATGTGCATCAATTACTTCTACTATCGTCATAGCACCAATTAAAAAGAAAACAATTTCAGCCGTAGAAGCTATTGATTCGGATAATTGTTGACCTACAAGTGTATGGTCACCAGTTGCTAATGCATATATGGTCCATAACAATCCTGCACCAAGTAATGCTGTGGCTGATTTATTAATTTTTATGGAGTGTTCAAGCGTAATTGAAGCATATGTAATGACGAAGATAATAATGAGTGCGCTAATCATAATTTTTTATTTTGCTGATTTATTTTTTAAAGAAACATTCTAACATTCTAAATACTTTGATTTGTATATCATTAAAATTGAAAAAAACTTATGGCAGTTAATTTAAAAAAACTTCCTTCCAGATCGATATAACTTCCATGGGATAATGATTAACTTTAGAAAGTATCACTTTGCCATCGAGTTTAGCTTCCAGCCCTAATTGATGTTGAAGTGATCTATATAAGCGGTATGCATCAATGAGTTTTTTTGCTGTTTCAACTTCTATTAAATTTTTTTTACTAAAAAGATTAAGTAGTCCAATATTGCCTATATTGTGAGTGAGTTCTTTATATGAAGCACTAAAAGCCAATACAAAATATTGCACAATAAATTCAATATCAATAATACCGCCACGATCTTGCTTTAAATCAAAATACTGATGATCGACTTTGTGTTTTTCGACCATTTTTTCTCGCATCTCTACTATATCTTTCTTTAACTGATTTATATCTCTTGTAGTATTTAAAATATCAAATCGAATCTTTTCAAATTGATTACCTATTTCTCTGTCTCCAGCACAAAATCTAGCGCGTGTGATCGCTTGATGCTCCCAGGTCCATGCCCTCTTTGATTGATAATCTCGAAAAGCATTAATTGAACTCACTAAAAGCCCACTAGCACCATCAGGTCTTAATGCGAGATCAATTTCATAAAGTACACCTGAGGATGTATAAGTATTTAGCCAACTATTAATACGCTGTGCAAATCTTGCATATTTTTCGGCCATACCATCTCGGTCATCATCATAGATAAATACAACGTCTAAATCTGACGTATAGCTCATTTCTTTACCACCAAATTTTCCATATGCAATTACTGCAAACTTAGGTAAATCCGTTTGCTCTGAATACAGATGATTCCAAACTAAATATAATGCTTCTTCAATCAATAAATCAGCAAGCTCAGTTAAATAATCAGAAAGATTTTCAACTGATACATCTCCTATCACCTCGAGCGCTGCTAATTTAAAAATAGTGGCATGCTTAATATTCCGCATCACATTCATTTGCTGCTCAATATCATCCTGAGTATTCAGTAAATCTTTTTGAAGTCTCACTTTTATTTCAGCAAAATCTGGTTTCGTGTAAAAATGTTTAATATCAAGAAGCTCATCAATTAAAATCGGGTGCTGAACGAGGTATTGAGATAGCCAAGGGCCTGCTTCAGATAATTTAATAAGTATCTTTAGCGCACTCGGATTTTCTGTGAGCATCGCAAGATAACTTGCACGCCGACATATACTCTCTAAAACTGAGATCATTCTTATCATTACTGTATAAGAAGCCGACGTCAAAGAGACTTCATTTATAATTAAAGGCATAAGCAAATCGAATCGTTGCCGACTCGATTCAGGTAAATGAAGATAACGTGAACTATGCTTGAGTCCATCAAGTACTCGATAAGTCTCACTCGGTGATTTAAATCCTAAATTCTCGAGATGCTGATGTGCATCCTCTAACTTCAAAGTGCTATGCCAAAGTGCTTTAGCCATATTTAATTGAGGCGAATCCTCATCTTTAATGGCCTCTTTAAAAACTTCGTCAAAATAAAATTCTACGTTTGCTCTATGAATCTCAAGATCTCGATAAAATAAACTCCAATTCTCATATTGCATCGATTTTGCGACTCTTAATTTGCTTTCATCAGACTTTGGTAGCTCTTGAGTTTGCAAGTCTTCCATATACTGAAGTCTATGCTCAAGATTTCTTAAGAATCGATAAGCTTCAGATAATAATTTGACAGCTTCAGTAGATAGTAAATTTTTAGCTTCTAGAAGTTTTAATGTCGGCAAAAGTGATTTTAGTTTTAAGGCTTTATCTTGACCACCTCTAATTAATTGATAAACCTGCACGATAAATTCAATCTTGCGAATGCCGCCTCGACCAAGTTTAATATTTTCTTGAATGCCTCTTTTATTAACATCATTTTGAATTTGACTCTTTAAGTCGCGCATAGAATTTAATGCACCATAATCTAAGTACCTGCGATATACAAAAGGGTCAATAATTTTGTTAAGCTCTATTTGTGGCCCAAATATAACGCGACCTTTCACCCAGGCATATCTTTCCCATTCCCTTCCATATTTTTGATAATAATCTTCTAGCATCTGATAACTGCATGTAATTTGTCCCTCTGAACCGAAAGGTCTTAATTGCATATCAACACGAAATACAAATCCATCTTCGGTGATGTCATTGAGACTCGATATGATTTTTTTGCAAAGCTTAATAAAAAAGCTTTGATTGGTTATAGATTCTTTACCTTCAGTTTCCCCTTCTTCGGGATATGTAAAAATAAGATCAATATCAGATGAGACATTGAGCTCTTCTCCACCTAACTTACCCATACCAACAATACTTAATAGTTGCTCTTCACTATTTAATCCTATCGGGGAGCCATGAATGTTCTTAAGGGAATTGAAATGAAATTGATGTGCTTGAATTAAAGTTATTTCAGCAAGCGTAGTAACTGATACTAAAACTTCATCTAAATCACCTAGTTTATTAAGATCGCGAAGAATGATATTGGCGATAACGTATTGTCGTAATTTACGAAGAGATTGATTTAAACCTACTTCATCTGAAATTTGGCGGTTATTCAGCCATGATTCCATCTCTTGACGACTAAATGGATGACTTAGGTGTTCAAGTGACTTTTGTTCAAGATCTTGATCAGCCTCAAATAATCTTTTTATATAAGGCGAACAATAATAAGTGTGAGCAAGATTCTTGCCTATTAATTGACTCGTTAATGATTTTTGCTGAATATACATGCTCATGTGGAAATAGTAAATTTTCTATACTTTAGAAATTACCATAAAAAAACTAATTGCAGGATTGTTTGAATAATCTGGTATTAATTACCCCAAGGCTTCTATCAATGATATTTACTTAAGTGTATAAACAATATGATGATTATCAGGCGTGATAGATTCTAACTTAACCCATTCCTTGTTATCTTTATACCAAAGCTGTATATTAATTTTAGGTGCTAAAAGCTCATAGGAATCAGCTTCTAAATTTTCATTTTTAACCTTAATAGACTTTTTACCCAAATATTTAATCGATACTTCCGGGTATTCCCCTGTCTGAACATTTAAAAGTTTTTTTTGCTTTAGCATAAGAGGATTCCAATAGCTAAATGTCATCGGGCAATCTGCTACAAATGCTTCTTTAGCAGGTTCAATTAATTTAAAAGTATTGGCTTCTGTTTTACCTAATACTTTGTAATCAACTCCCCCATCTTGTGTCGAAGATTCAACGGTATGCAAACAGTCTTTATTCCATAACTCTTGCGATAGATGTTTATACTTATAAACTGGAATAGATAAAAGTGTTACTTTAAACTGAGCATTACTGGTGAGCTGATTAAATTTATCTTGTTCTCTGAGCTGAAAAGAGTGCTCTCCAATTAATTTGTCATCCATAAAGACATCAAAATTCCAATCTTTTGCAAAACATATGCTTGGGATAAGAGGGAGAAAGAGGATTAAATTTTTAAAAGCTAAAGATTTCATGTTAAAAAATTAGCAAACACCATTCCAAGATTTTTCAAGAGACTGCGTATCATTATTTTTCCCAGGGAAATTCTGGAAATACATATCAATGAGATATGGAAGCGTCACAGTAAGTTTTGAACATGTACCTTTGCTTTTTAAATGGCCTTCATAAATTTTATCAAGCTCAGTACCCTTGGTTTTGGGCTGCGCTATATCAATACGAATATATCGTGTAAATAAAGTATATTTATTAATATGGGTTTGATAACCCCGATATCCATACATAGGCATACCGGTATACATACCCCAGGAATTTAAAGAGTAGCCTGTATAACCGATCATACCAAAATCAGGAATGGTGTAGGTTTCAGTCATTTCCTTGCCATTGTCGTCTCCATAATCAAAGAAAAGGAGCAGTTCAGGTTTTTTAGAATGGTCTACGACAGTAAAGCCCAATTTCTCGATACGCTCTTTTAAAATGGCCGAATAATTCTTAAACTCTAAAGAGCTTTTTTGAGATTGATGCCCACAATAGCAACGGTAGAAGGTTTAAAGTCTTTTGGAAGTTCATGAAAAACAGTAAGCTCAGCTTTAAGTGTTGGATTTTTTTGCGAAAGATGTTGGCACCCTGCAATACCGAGCAAGGACATTAAAGAAATCATAGTAAAAATAAATTTCATTTTCTATATGACTAAAACATTCTATATTTGTTCATTTCTTGATTAAAAAACTCTAGGGCTTCAATTCTAAATCTTCCCTATCTGAAGCCTCCCAGATTTCCCTAGCTGCATCAAGATTAATTACCATAATAAAAAAACCAACAACCAAGTCAGGCCATATTGAATACCAATTAAAGCTTATTAATCCAGCAATGATAATGGCTAGATTAGCATATGCATCATTTCGAGCTGAAAGAAAAGCAGCTCGCGATAAACTCCCTTGATAATACCTAAATTGCATTAAGACATATGCGCAACTAAAATTAATCAATAAAGCACCAAGCCCAGTCATAGAGAGTATGGAGGGATCTGGAACTAATGGTATATAAAATTTTTGCCAAGCTGTATATAAAAAAGCGAATGCAGGAATTACTAAAATCACGGCTAAGAGTTTTCCAAGTCTTGCTTTATTTTGAGAGGTCCAATGCAATGCAATAAAAATAAGAAGATTAATTGATGCATCTTCCAGAAAATCAATACTATCCGCAAAAAGAGAAGTGGCATGAATATTGCGCGCTACAAAAAATTCAACAAAAAAATAACTTAGGTTAGCTAAAGCTACCAGAAGAACCGATTTTTTAAATAAATCTTCTTTATTGCTAACCATAGAGATATTTTAAGTTTTACTTCACTTCAATCTGAATAGTCTTACTTAGAGTCTTCCCATAAGATCGGTGATATCCATCGGCAAATTGAAGGGTAAGAGTATACACACCGGCATTTAGATTAAGCTCGGTTTCGGTCTGTCCTTTTCCAAAATGTAAATGATTTGAATCCGCAGGAATCGTATTGCCTTTTTCTATATAAGGCTGATTAATTAACAAATGATGGTGTCCAGAGCCCTCTTTAAATTCGCCTGCTGGCTCTGTTCGGATACCATTGGCTTTAAATACTACCTTGAAAGGATTTGAGACTTGATCACCATCTTTAAGATTTAAAAAATCAACAGAGGGTTCTTGAACTGGAGCATCATTTCTCGGATAAGAAAATGTATAAGATGAAAATGATAAGGCAGATAACCCTATAAAAAAAAGTGTTTTTATTTTCATTGGTAATAGATTTATATAATGACGCTTAGATAATACAATAAACTCATCAAAATAATGCGTCTCATTTA
>RFPQ01000045.1 GCA_009926035.1 Betaproteobacteria bacterium | reverse complement strand
GCTAAGAAAAAACCAGCAGCTAAGAAAAAACCAGCAGCTAAGAAAAAACCAGCAGCTAAGAAAAAACCAGCAGCTAAGAAAAAACCAGCAGCTAAGAAATAAATTTAACGGGACTTTAAGTCCCGTTTTTATTAGCAAGTTCTTTGTTGCTAAACACACTAAAACCAAGCAAACTTTAGTTTTGCTTGGTTTTTTTATTTAATTAATGTCTACAATCTCTCAAAATATTTCTCAAATTCATAATGATATTCAAGAAGCCTCTGCTATTAATGCCTCTGCTGAAAAAATTACTTTAGTAGCAGTCAGCAAAGGTCAGTCCTTTAATAAAATTATTGAAGCATTTAATGTTGGCATTTTAAATTTTGGAGAAAACTACCTTCAAGAAGCGCTCGACAAAAAAAAGCAGCTAGAAAAATTACCAATTCAATGGCATTTTTTAGGGCCTATTCAAAGCAATAAATGCAAACTTATTGCAGAAAATTTTAATTGGGTACATAGCGTTGACAGAATAAAAGTTATGAAATTACTTAACGATAATAGACCTTCAAATGTCCCACCTTTAAATATTTGTATTCAAATTAATACAAGCGGGGAAGAAACTAAAAGCGGCATTCCAATTAAAGATGCAAAAATACAACTAATAGAGCTCATTCAGGCGCTCAAAGAACTTCCTAAGCTTAAACTAAGAGGTATTATGTCTATTCCCTCCAACACAGAGAATATCAAACAAGTTGTTGATGAATTTAAAGCTATGCATATACTTTATAGTGAACTCAAAAATGAAATTAATACCATTGATACCTTATCCATGGGAATGTCGAGTGACTTTAAGCTAGCAATTGAATATGGCTCAAATCTTGTTAGAATTGGAACCGCTATTTTTGGAGCGCGAGCCATAAAAACTCAAGGGGACGATAATTGAATATTTGCTTTTTAGGTGGTGGCAATATGGCAACAGCTATGATTAGTGGTTTATTAAATAAAAACTACTCCCCTGCGCTTATTCGAGTGATTGAATCTGATAGCAAAAAGAGGCTGGATCTTAAATCTAAATTTAATATTTCATCAGAAGCGAAATTTAAAAAAATAGATAAAGATGAAATTATTGTGCTTGCCGTTAAACCCCAGCAAACTGAATCTCTTCTCAAATCAATATCTCATGAAATTTCAAAACAAATTATTTTATCGATTGCCGCAGGCATTCAAATAAAATCTATCGAAAAATGGACGAATGGGCATAAAAACATTGTTCGCTCTATGCCTAACATGTGCGCTCAAATTCAACTTGGGATTACAGCTCTTTTTACTCAAGACACTTTAGATCAAAAAAATAAAATGGCCATAGAAAAAATTGCAGGCGCTATTGGGGATTTTATATGGCTAGATGATGAATCTAAAATGGATGCAGTTACAGCTATTTCAGGAAGCGGTCCTGCTTATGTATTTTATTTCCTTAATGCATTCATTGAAGCAGGAATCGAATTAGGCTTATCAAGACGTGAGGCTGAAAAATTATGTAGCAAAACCATCCTTGGCTCATCTCATTTAGCTAAAGACCAGCTAAATAACCTTCAAAATTTAATTGTATCGGTAGCTTCAAAAGGCGGTACGACAGAAGAAGGATTAAAACAACTTGAGTCAAATAAATTAAATGAAGCGCTTTTAAAAGCAACGCGAGCTGCTTATGAAAGATCGAAAAAACTTGGCTCAGAATTTAATTAATTAAATGAAAAATAATACAGTCATTGTAGGTTTGTCTGGCGGCGTTGATTCTTCGGTAACTGCTTTACTTTTAAAGAATCAAGGGTATAAAGTCGTTGGGCTTTTCATGAAAAATTGGGAAGATGACGACGATGACGAGTATTGCTCAAGCAAACAAGATCTTATAGACGCAGTGTCTGTTGCCGATAAAATTGGTATTGATATTGAAGTGGTAAATTTCAGCAAAGAATATAAAGAAAAAGTTTTTTCTGAATTTATTAATGAGATTAAAAGTGGAAGAACACCGAATCCAGATATATTATGTAATTCCGAAATTAAATTTAATGCATTTTTAAATCATGCAATTTCAATGGGTGCTGAAAAAATTGCAACCGGTCATTACGCACAAATTAAAGAGACTGATGGCTTGTATAGCCTTCTTAAGGCCGATGACTCAACTAAAGATCAAAGTTATTTTTTATATCGACTCAATCAACACCAGCTCTCAAAATCTATATTTCCACTAGGGAACCTTCTTAAAAAAGATGTAAGAGAAATTGCTAAAAAAGAAGGCCTTCATAATAGCGACAAAAAAGACTCAACAGGCATATGTTTCATTGGTGAAAGACCTTTTACTGAATTTTTAAATAAATATATAGAAAATTCACCGGGCCCCATAAAAGATGAACACGGGAAAATAGTCGGTGAACACATAGGTCTTATGTTTTACACTCTTGGCCAAAGACAAGGACTAGGGATTGGCGGCTCTAAAACAAGCAACGGGGAGCCCTGGTTTGTTGCCGAAAAAAATATCCATGAAAACACGCTTATTGTTGCGCAAGGCCATGGACACCCCCTTCTATTTAAAGATGGATTAACTGCAAAGAAAACTCATTGGATACATGGAGCTTTACCAAAAAAACATTGGGTATACGGTGCTAAGACGAGATATCGCCAACCTGATGCACCTTGTGAAATCGATACAATAATAGATGACTCTATAGAGATATTTTTTGGGCAAAAACAATGGGCCATTACTCCTGGACAATCAGTAGTAGTCTATGAGAGCAATGTTTGCTTAGGTGGGGCTATTATTGAAAGCGCTATAGATAAGGCTCAGGTGCCGTTGTCTGAAAAGATGATCTTTGCATAAGTAATTCATATAAACGATATAAACTTAAATATTCGTTTTCAAAGTCAATTTCAGGGTATCTCAATTTAACGTATCCCAAAGCACATCCGGCCGCTATATCAGCGTATGAAAATTTATTTTCCAGATAATATTCCTTACCTTCCATTTCACGATTAAGCCATTCAAGACTTAATTTTATTTTTCTCATTTGCTTTTCAAAAAGATCGGTATTTTGTTGTGAAAGAGGTTTACGTTTTTCCAACATAATCGCTACTGCAGCGTCACATAATCCATCCGATATAGCCTCCCATCTTTTGACTAATATTTTTTTATCAAAATCGCTAGGTATTAAATAAGGCAGACCACTCTTTTGGTCTACATATTCAGCTATCACAGGTGAATCAAATATAGATATATCGTTTGCAATTAATGTAGGCACTTTAGCCAAAGGGTTATATTCATGAATAGTGCAATTTTTGTCTGCAAGCACAACTTTCTCTAAAGTGGCTGATACTTTTTTCTCATCAATGAGAATTCTAATCTTTCTAGCGTATGGGCTATTGTTTGAATAAAAAAGCTTCATGTATTTCTCGATTTAAAAAAACTAAATTTATTATAATTTGATAAGCTTCTACATTATGCAAAGATCAAAAATAAATAAAAAAATTTTAACTGAAGCCATTCAAAGAAATATCAAAATGGCACTTCAAGAAGATATGGGCAATATGGATTTATCTGCTCAACTCATTGAAGAAAAATCTTCTGCAAAAGCATATGTTAAATCCAAAGAATCAGGTTTAATTTCTGGTATTCCTTGGTTTAATGCCACCTTCTTAATGCTAGATCCAAAGATCAAAATAAAGTGGTTTATTAAAGAAGGTGAGATTGTAAAAAAAAATCAAAGACTTTGTGAGATTTATGGCAAAGCAAGGCCTATTTTAAGTGGCGAAAGGGTTGCACTTAATTTTCTACAAACATTGTCCGCAACATCCACGACTACACATCAATATGTACAGGCTATTAAAAATACCCATGCAAAAATATTTGATACACGCAAAACAATTCCGGGGTTAAGAATTGCACAAAAATATGCTGTCACTATAGGGGGTGGCAATAATCAACGTGTAGGGCTCTTTGATCAAATTCTTATTAAAGAAAACCATATTAAATCTTCAAAAATAATGGATGATTTACTATCGCTTTCTTTGAAATATGCAAAAAATAAAGATATTCAAATCGAGGTTGAAAATCTTAATCAGCTTGAGAAAGCTATTGAAATAGGCTTTAAAAATATACTCCTAGATAACTTTAGTATTAAAAATCTTAAAAAAGCTGTACTTCTTAATAAAAAAAGAGCCGTTCTTGAGGCATCAGGAAATATCACACTAAAAAATGTCAAAAAAATTGCACTCACTGGTGTAAATAGAATTTCTCTGGGCTCGCTCACAAAAAATATCAAAGCAATTGATTTATCTATGAAAATAGAGGCTTTTGAAAGTCTCTAAACTTGACCAAATACGCTTAAAGCGTTATGGTTGAGGGTTTATAGCTATCTCATTAATTACAATCAAGAATTCTATGAGCTCAAACCACATTTCTGGGGCAGAAATTGTTATTCGTTGCCTTCACGAGGAAAAAGTCAAATTCGTTTTTGGCTATCCTGGTGGCGCCGTTCTTAATATTTACGATGCTGTTTTTCAGCAGAATAAATTTAAGCATGTCTTAGTTCGTCACGAACAAGC
This sequence comes from Betaproteobacteria bacterium, assembly GCA_009926035.1. Taxonomy (GTDB): domain Bacteria; phylum Pseudomonadota; class Gammaproteobacteria; order Burkholderiales; family Methylophilaceae; genus Methylopumilus. The sequence continues at coordinate 2,084 of RFPQ01000045.1, read as the reverse complement.
TGCGGTTCATGCCGCCGATGCATATTCCAGATCTACTGGAAAAGTGGGCGTCGCTCTTGTAACTTCAGGTCCTGGTGCTACCAATGCTGTAACTGGTATTGCTACCGCTTATATGGACTCTATTCCTATGGTGATCATTAGCGGTCAAGTTCCTACTTACGCTATAGGTCAAGATGCCTTTCAGGAATGTGACACGGTTGGCATTACTCGTCCTTGTGTAAAACATAATTTTTTAGTTAAAGATATCAAAGATATTGCATCAACAATGAAAAAGGCATTTTATGTTGCATCAAGCGGCAGACCGGGCCCTGTTCTCGTTGATATACCAAAAGACATTACAGCCGAAAAATATGAATTTAATTATCCAAAATCTGTGCATTTAAGATCTTATAACCCTATTGTTAAGGGTCATAGCGGTCAAATTAAAAAAGCCCTATCGCTTCTTTTGAATGCAAAAAGACCAATGATCTATTCAGGTGGTGGTGTTGTATTAGGGGATGCTTCTTCACAATTAACCAAATTTGTTCGCACTATTGGATCCCCAATTACGAGCACACTTATGGGTTTAGGTGGCTTTCCAGCAAGCGATAAACAGTTTCTCGGTATGTTAGGTATGCATGGCACTTATGAAGCTAATATGGCGATGCAAGAATGTGATGTGTTGTTGGCTGTTGGTGCTCGCTTTGACGACAGAGTAATTGGTAACCCAGAACATTTTTTATCAAAACCAAAAACAATCATTCATATTGATATTGATCCATCATCCATTTCTAAGAGAGTAAAAATCGATATTCCTATTGTAGGCGATGTCATTTCTGTGCTTGCTGAGCTTAATGATCTTTTATCTAAAGAAAAAACGAAACAAAACCCATCTCTTAAGCATTGGTTTAAAGATATTGATCAATGGAGATCAATGAATTGTTTAAGTTTTAAAAATGACAAAAAACTTATTAAACCCCAATTTGTTATTCAAACATTACATAAAGTGACTAAAGGCGATGCTTTTATTACTTCCGATGTTGGACAGCATCAAATGTGGGCAGCACAATACTATCCTTTTAATAAACCTAGAAGATGGATTAATTCAGGTGGGCTTGGAACGATGGGCGTTGGCTTACCTTACGCGATGGGCACTCAATTAGCACATCCTGATGCACAAGTTGCTTGTGTTACAGGCGAGGCTTCTATACAAATGTGTATTCAAGAATTATCTACATGTAAGCAATTCCATTTGCCTATTAAAATTATCAATCTTAATAATCGATACATGGGAATGGTAAGACAATGGCAAGAATTCTTTTATGGAAATCGTTATGCAGAGTCTTACATGGAGGCATTGCCTGATTTTGTAAAACTAGCTGAATCTTATGGTCACGTTGGAATGAAGATCGAAAAACCTAGTGATGTTGAGCCCGCCCTCAAGGAAGCATTTAGTAACAAACTTAAAGAACGTTTAGTATTTTTGGACTTTATTACAGATCAAAAAGAAAATGTATTCCCAATGGTTCCTAATGGAAAAGGCTTGTCAGAGATGATTACTGCTGAGGATTTATAAATGAGGCATATTATTTCTCTTTTAATGGAAAATGAATCTGGCGCTTTATCAAGAGTGTCAGGTTTATTCTCTGCAAGGGGTTACAACATTGAATCTCTGACTGTAGCGCCTACCGAAGATTCAACACTATCAAGAATGACGATTGTGACTTCCGGTTCAGATGAAATTATTGAACAAATTATTAAGCAACTAAATAAATTAATTGATGTTGTAAAAGTATTAGATCTTAACGATGGTCGATTTATTGAGCGAGAATTAATGATCGTTAAAGTAAAAGCAAATGCTCAATATCGAGATGAGATGAAAAGAATGTGTGATATTTTCAGGGGCAGAATTATTGATGTTTCTGATAGCTGTTTTACCATTGAGATAACAGGATCATCCAGCAAATTAGATGCTTACATTGAAAGTATTGATAAAGCAGCTATTTTAGAAACAGTAAGAACTGGTGCGTCGGGTATCGGACGCGGTGATAGAATTTTAAAGATATAAATTAAAACTGAAAGGTTATTATGAAGGTTTACTACGA
>RFPQ01000044.1 GCA_009926035.1 Betaproteobacteria bacterium | reverse complement strand
CCAACAAATGAGAGGGTTTTGATTCAATTTATTTCTTTAAAAACACGATGTTATGAAATTTCACTTAATTCAATCTGATAATAAAAATCTCATCACAGGGTATGATTTAAACTGGGTGGAAGTCAACCAAGAGCGCCATCAAACAAGTCTTATCATAACGCCTAATCAACTCCTTCTAGAATGGCCAGTTAAAACCATTAAAGATATTAAAGAAAATAGTTTTGAAGCTATTGAATCTTTAAATATTGAAATTATTTTATTGGGCACTGGAAATACACAGGAACATCTTGAGCCAAAAATTTTGGAATATTTTTCAAAGAAAAATATGGCGGTTGAATGTATGAATAATCAATCCGCATGCAGAACCTACAACATTCTTGCAAACGAAGAACGCAAAGTATTACTCGCGCTTATGCTTTAAAGATTTTTTGTTGAAAATACAAGGCAGGCATTTGTGCCGCCAAAACCAAAGCTATTTGAAATCGCCGTTTTCACTTCAATATTATCAATGCGTTTCGTCACGATAGGAAGATCTTTAGCTAAAGGATCTAGTTCTTCAATATTCACTGATGGCGCAATAAATTTATTTTCCATCATGATAAGACTATAGATCGCTTCATTGACGCCAGCTGCACCTAATGCGTGGCCAGATAAAGATTTTGTCGAGGCAATATGTGGCATAGGACCATATTTACCGCCTTCAAATACAGCGCGTATTGCTTCAAGTTCTTTGACATCACCTACAGGAGTACTTGTACCATGTGTATTCATATAATCAACATGGTCGATACCTTGGAGCGCAAGCGTCATACATCGCTCAGCACCTTCGCCACTTGGAGCTACCATATCATAACCATCAGATGTGGCGCCGTAACCTACGACTTCTGCATAAATTTTTGCATTGCGTGCTTTTGCATGCTCATATTCTTCTAGAACCAAAATACCGCCACCACCTGAGATCACAAAACCGTCTCGATTCACATCATAGGTGCGCGAGGCTTTCTCTGGAGTCTCATTGTATTTACTTGAGAGAGCTCCCATACCATCGAACATGAAAGAAAGTGTCCAATGCTCTTCTTCAGCGCCACCTGCAAAAATAATATCTTGTTTACCTAGTTGAATTTGTTCAACGCCTGCACCAATACAATGAGCACTAGTTGAACATGCAGAAGTAATCGCATAGTTCACACCTTTAATTTTGGCACCCGTTGCAAGACATGCTGAAACGCCACTCGCCATAGCTTTAGTGACCATGTATGGGCCTACACGTCGAATTCCTTTTTCTCGTATAGTATCTATGCCGTCTAAAATACTTTCATGTGAAGCGCCGCCTGCGCCCACAATCAAGCCGGTGCGAATATTTGAGACCATGGCTTCGGACAAGGCTGAATCTACGATCGCTTCTTGCATGGCAAGCCAAGCGTAAGCATGGCCTTTCGCCATAAAACGGAATAATTTGCGATCGATTAATTCTTCGAGATTAAGATTTTTGATGGAGCCTGCCACATGAGAGCGTAATCCCATGGCAGCATAATCTGGCTGAAATGTAATGCCAGATCGAGCATGATATAAGCTATCTTGAACTTCTTTTTTATTATTACCTAGGCTAGATACAATCCCTAATCCAGTAACAACAACACGACGGGTCATGCGTCGCCTCCCATTGAATAACAATCAAAAATTATCAGTACGCGTGAATAAACCAACACGCAAATCTTTAGCATGGTAAATCTCTCGACCATCGACTGACATTTTAGCATCAGCAATTCCCATAATAAGTTTACGCATAATTACTCTTTTTAAATCAATAACATAGGTAATTTTTTTAGCTGTAGGTAATACTTGTCCTGTGAACTTAATTTCGCCGCCGCCCAGTGCACGACCTCGACCTAGGCCACCTTTCCAGCCCAAATAGAAACCAACTAATTGCCACATCGCATCAAGACCGAGACAGCCCGGCATGACAGGATCCCCCTCAAAATGACAGCCAAAGAACCAAAGGTCTTTATTGACATCTAGTTCAGCAATAATTTGTCCATTGCCGTATTCGCCACCCTCGTCTGTAATGGAAACGATACGATCAAACATAAGCATGGGAGGTAATGGAAGTTGCGCGTTGCCAGGGCCAAACATCTCTCCTCGACCGCAAGACAAAAGCTCTTCTTTTGTATAGCTATTTTTTTTAGACATTGAGTTTATGAGCTACTGATAAAAAGATTGTGAAAATTTTTTGTGTGAAAACACAAGTATTTTATCGTGTTTTTATCTATTTACCCTTATAAATTATTAAGCTACTATGAAAGTCATAGTAAAACACTCAACTAACAATTTCATCTATTAGGGATTCGATATGAGCGACCAAAATCTGGCCGACTGGAGAAAGCTTGCAGTCAAACTTGAAGCAGAAATTAATAAAGTTATCGTAGGACAAGAAAGTCCTGTCAGGCTTATTACCACTTCAATTTTTTCGCGTGGTCACGTTCTTCTTGAAGGTGATGTAGGCGTTGGAAAAACGACACTCCTCAAAGCCTTTACTCGTGCCATTGGTGGTGGCTACCAACGTATCGAAGGTACGATTGATCTTATGCCAAATGATCTGATCTATCACACATATCTCGGCGAAGATGGAAAGCCACATGTAAGCCCGGGCCCTATTTTGATGTCAGGCAGTGATTTATCTATTTTCTTTTTCAACGAAATTAATCGTGCAAGACCACAGGTACATTCATTACTCTTAAGAATCATGGCGGAAAAAACATTATCTGCATTTAATAAAGAACATCACTTTCCTCACATGGTGGTATTCGCCGATCGAAACCAAGTAGAACGTGAAGAAACATTTGAAATCCCTTCAGCAGCGCGCGACCGTTTTATGATGGAAATACCCATTCTCATTCCAAAAGCTGACCAGATGATGAAGGACTTGGTCTTTGAAACTAAATTCCATAACGCAGATAAACTTATTGAAGAAGTCAAGCCTGATCTTATTAAATTCAATAAACTCAATGAACTTTCAGAAACGATTCAAGAAAATATTAAAGCTACAGATGCTTTAAAAAATTATGCATTACGTTTATGGAAGGCTACAAAAAATCCTGGCGATTATGGCATTAAGTTATCTGATATTGATATGAATCGACTCATCGTATCAGGCGCTAGCCCGCGCGGTATGAGTATGATGATGAAAGCAGCGCGTGTAAATGCATGGCTTAATGATCGAACTTCAGTAACCCCTGCAGATATTCATGCAGTATTCCACGAAACCATCGCGCATCGACTCGTATTTAATCCTGTCTATGAAATGAGAAGAACAATCATTGCGCGTGATTTAACCAATGGTATTTTAAACGTCATCAACGCACCTTAATTCTATGGTTCAATCCACCCCATTATTTGATTACCACATTGGCTGGAAATCTAAAGGCAAGCATCCTGGTCGCCATAAAAGTAACCAAAGAGGAATGGGTATTGAGTTTGCAGGGCACACGACACTTCTTTCATATCCTGATCCAAGGCGCATTGATATTCGCCAATCGATTCGAGATCCTTTAGGTGAGATTCACGTCAAAATATTTAATCAACGAAGTGCAACACCTGTCATGATTGTCTGTGATTTATCTGCAAGTATGAATTTTGGTGGAAAAAATAAAAAAATTAATTTAGCTGCTGAAGTCGCCCAATCCATAGCTCATTCAGTCATCGATCGTCATGACGCTTTAGGACTCATTGGTTTTGATGATGAAATTAGAGAAGATTGGTTAGCGCCCCTATCATTTAGATCACAACACGCATTAACACTTATTCACGAACTTAAAAAGTTTACATCTACAGATAAATCGAATCGTGCAATCAAAGACCTCTATCAATACATGCCTCGTGAACGTTCACTTATTTTCTTTATATCAGACTTTCACATGCCAGAAGTTGAATTGGAAAATTGTTTATCTAATCTCATGAGGCACCATGTAGTGCCTGTGGTTTTGTGGGATAAAAAAGAATACATCAATCTTCCTGATTTTGGCATTGTCACCATTACCGATCCTGAAAGTGGTAAAAAAAATACACTTTTTTTAAGAAAAGAACTGAAAGAAAAAATTGTGGATTCATTTGAGAAAAGACGTGCTGTCATTACAAAAGCATTTATGAATTTTGACATTCCACCTTTTTTTGTAGATGACTATTTTAATGCAACTAAAATGACCGAATACTTTAATCAATTCGTAGGCGCTTAATGATTATGAAATATCTTATTTCTTTATGGATGCTTCTATTATCAGTTTCTAGTTTTGCACTGGATGTGCAAGAGTGGCCTGATATTCAAGAAGGTATTATATCCATCAAAATAAAAGAGCCGCTTCATCGAGTGGGATATACCGTCGGGGATAAATCAGAAAGACATGTAGAAGTTACGATCAAAAAACCCTATGTTCTCATTAAAGAGTCTTTACCTATTCCAGGGTACGAAAGAAAATATAAAGGGCAGGATTTAGGCATTGTATTGGATGCAATGAAACATGTATTAAAAGAGGATAAAACATCCTCTACATTAATCATGGATCTTACGTATCAAATTTTTACAAACAATGTAGTCGCAAAACCTGGATTCTTACCGGCTGAATATATCCGAGTCTTGAATCCAAATGACCCCCAAAAGAAAGTTTTTAAATACAGAATCCCTGAATATCAAATTGCGATATCTCCTTTATCAATTTTCGGTGCTATAAAAATTGAACAGGATATGAGCCCATTAAGAGGCGTCATTTTTATGGATGAGACAAGCCCTATGAAAACACTAAAAATTTCGGGCATCATCGCACTCCTTTCTTTATTAGGTCTTATCTATATTTATAGTCAATATGCATGGCTACCAAACGCTCGAGGTGTATTTGCAAGAACCCATCGCTCAATCAATAAAATGAAGGCAACCCCTACTTCTATTCAAAAAGCAATCACAGACATGCATCGTGCTTTTGATCTTGTTATTGGAAAAACACTCTTTACAGATAATCTTCATGATCTTTATGCTAAGAATCCATCATTTAAAAATATCGATACTGAACTACGTGAGTTTTTTAAGCTTTCCACACTCGTTTTTTTTAATACTTCAAATAAAAAATATGATCATGATGAAATACTTAAATGGCTTAAAGATTTCTCACGGCATTGTCGAGATTGCGAAAGAAAACTTATTGTGGATAAAAAATCACTTATGGCAGGTTTAACTAAATGACATTTTCATTTCCATGGGTCTTATGGTTTATTCCTTTAGCTTTTATTCCACTTTTTTTTAAAGAAGCATCTATACAGTATTACTCATGGAATGAAATGATTCCAAAAGATCGACTCTCAAGAATTGTGGCCATTATCTTAAAATTTATTGCAACCATGATTTTATTAGCAATCATTATTGGATTAAGTGGACCACATTCCCGCCAAAAAGAAATTGAAAAAACAGGTATAGGCGCTCAAATTGGTTTGGTATTAGATCGAAGTGCGAGTATGGATGATCCTTTTGCAGGTAACGACCAATCCAAAGTGGGTGAAATGAAATCAGCTGCTGCCGCCAGACTAATTACTGACTTTGTAAAATCAAGAACGAACGACATGATTGGTATGGTTTCATTTAGTAATTCTGGCATGTATGTTTTGCCACTGACTGATAATAAAAATGCCGTTATTTCAGCCGTAAGAGCAACGGCTGGTAATGCATTATTTCAAACCAATATTGGTAGTGGTCTTACGACGGGTGCTGAATTATTTAATAAAGTACCAGACTCTGGTTCGAGAGTAATGATTTTACTTTCAGATGGAGCAGGTCGTATCGATGCTGCTACTCAAGAAAAAATTAAGGATTGGTTAGGCCGATTTAAAATTAGTCTTTATTGGATCGTATTAAGACAACCCGGTGGTATCAGTATTTTTAATACTTCATATAAAGCCCGAGATGATGAGGCACTGCCACCTCAAATCGAGCTTAATGAATTTTTTAAAACACTTCATTCGCCCTTTCAAGCTTATGAAGCAGAAGATCCAAAAACATTACAAAAAGCCATCGAGGATATCAATCAAAAAGAAAAGAAACCCATTAAATATTTTGAGAAAATTCCAGGTCAAGATTATTCAACTCATTGTTTTGTCGTTGCGGCTCTTATGATGATAGGTTTACTGATGCTTAAATTAATTGAGGTGAGATCATGGCTTTAATCACAAAAAATCTTTTTAGCACTAAAAAACTCACTTGGATTTTTGTACTGCTTCTCATAATTTCACTTGGTGTATTTATAAAGCAATGGATTGAATTAAAAAATATTCAAGTCTTTAATCGAGATATTGCTGAAGGTAAATCGCCTAGTAAGTTTATCAATAGTTTTGAAGCTCGTTACGCAACAGCTTATTGGCTCACAACTAAAGAAAGATATAAAGAAGCCAATATTCTTTTTACAAATCTTTTACCGATAGCCTCGCCCTCTCAAAAAGCAGCCATTCAATACAATATTGGTAATATTTTCTTTAAACGTGCATTGGCGATCAACGGTACTGACATGACAGTCAAAAATGAAACAGAATATTTATTTAGACAAGCAAAAGCGGCATATATGCTATCAATTAAGATTGATAATCATGCATGGGATGTAAAACATAATCTTGATCGCGTGCTTATGATTTTACCTGCGAATCCAACGCCTGGCGTTGGCGATTCAGATTCACCTGGACTCATTCTAGGTAATGTTCCTGTAGGCCTCCCTTAAAT
>RFPQ01000043.1 GCA_009926035.1 Betaproteobacteria bacterium | reverse complement strand
GAAGGTGTATCAGAAGTTACCGAAACGATCTTTGAAAATCGTTTTATGCATGTGCAAGAGCTCATTCGCATGGGAGCGCAAATAGACGTTAGAGGAAATACAGCAATTATTAGAGGCAAAAAATATTTGGAAGGGGCTTCTGTAATGGCAACAGATCTAAGGGCTTCTGCAAGCCTTGTTATTGCAAGTTTGGCAGCAAAAGGACAAACTACAATCGAGCGTATTTATCATCTTGATCGCGGATACGAAAAATTAGAAGATAAATTAAATCAACTAGGCGCCAATATTAAACGGATTCATTAAGATGAAAATTACAATCGCTTTATCTAAAGGAAGAATATTTGAACAAACCATCCCTCTTTTAGAGAGGATAGGCATTACTTGTAACGAAGATCCTGAAACATCAAGAAAACTTATTTTAGATACCAACCAAAAAGATATAAAGCTTATTATTGTAAGAGCTACAGATGTGCCAACTTATGTTGAATATGGCGCAGCCGATATTGGTATTACAGGTAAAGATATTCTTGATGAATATATGGGCGAAGGACTTTATCAGCCCATTGATCTTAATATTGGCCGATGCAAAATGATGGTAGCGGCTAAACAAGATTTTGATTATGCAGGGGCTGTTCAAAAAGGTGTCCGCTTAAAAGTCGCGACAAAATATGTAAAAGTGGCTAAAGAACATTTCGCAAAAAAAGGCATGCATATTGATTTAATTAAGCTTTATGGCTCAATGGAATTAGCTCCGCTTGTAGGTCTAGCAGATGTGATCGTAGATTTAGTGAGTACAGGTAAAACTTTGAAAGCTAATAATCTCGTTGCAGTCGAAGATATTTCTGACATCAGTTCACGATTGATCATTAATCAAGCATCATTAAAATTAAAAAGAGAACTCTTGCAGCCTATTCTTAGTCAATTTGAAAAAGCACTCACAGCATAATCATACCTATGATTCAAATTAAAAAATTAAATACCCAAGACTCAAACTTTAAAGATCAGTTAAGTCAGCTTATTTTCTTTGAGGCTGAAGAAAATACTGAGATTGAAAAAACGGTCGCAGAAATTTTAAGTGATGTAAAAAAAAGAGGCGATCAAGCGGTAATTGAATATACAAAAAAATTTGATCACGCAGATTTTTCTAGCATGGAAGACTTTGAAATCTCTAAAGAAGAATTAAATTTAGCTTTGGAAAGCCTTCCTAAAGCATCAAAAGATGCCCTCGAAGAAGCTGCTAAAAGAGTTTTTGATTATCACAATAAACAATTAATGAGCTCATGGAGTTATACCGAAGATGATCAAACTTTACTTGGTCAAAAAGTAACTTCGCTGGATCGAGTTGGTTTATATGTTCCTGGAGGAAAAGCAGCTTACCCCTCTTCAGTGTTAATGAACGCAATTCCAGCAAAAGTGGCAGGTGTTAAAGAAATTATTATGGTGGTCCCATCTCCTCATGGAGAAAGAAATCAGCTAGTTTTAGCTGCCGCAGCGCTCGTTAAAGTTGATCGTGTATTTTCAATTGGCGGTGCTCAAGCAATCGGTGCACTTGCTTATGGGACGCAAACGATCCCTCAGGTCGATAAAATCGTAGGCCCAGGCAACGCTTATGTTGCAGAAGCCAAAAGAAGAGTATTCGGTGTTGTTGGAATTGATATGGTCGCAGGACCTTCAGAAATACTTATCATCGCAGATGAAAAATCGAATCCAGATTGGATTGCGATGGATTTATTTTCTCAAGCTGAGCATGATGAGCTAGCACAGTCGATTTTAATTAGCCCAAGCGATGAGTTTTTAAATCAAGTTCAAGAGAGTATTAATAAATTAATTGATACCATGCCAAGAAAAAAAATTATTGAGACTTCTTTAGAAAATAGAGGTGCAATGATCAAAGTAAAAAACTTAGAAGAGGCAGCCGAGATTTCAAATTTTATTTCACCTGAACATTTAGAGCTTTCGGTAGATGACCCAGATATGCTCGTTAATAGCATTAAACATGCGGGCGCTATCTTTATGGGAAGAAATACATGCGAAGCTGTTGGCGATTATTGCGCTGGCCCGAATCATGTTCTGCCTACATCAAGAACAGCAAGATTTTCTTCGCCACTTGGTGTTTATGATTTTCAAAAGCGCTCAAGTCTAATTAAATTATCTCATCAAGGCGCACGCAAGCTTGGAAAAATTGCCTCGGTTTTAGCTCATGGCGAAGGACTTCAAGCCCATGCCAAATCTGCGGAATATCGAATAGATAATGAGTAAATTCTGGAGTAAGGTTGTCCATGGCTTAACGCCATATATTCCTGGCGAACAACCTAAACTCAATAATCTAATTAAATTAAATACTAATGAGAATCCTTATGGACCAAGTCCAAAAGTCATTGCAGCAATTAAAGAATTTACAGATGACACTTTAAGGCTTTACCCGGATCCAAATTCAGAGGCTCTTAAAAAATCAATTGCAGATTATTTTAATGTTAAAACTAATCATGTTTTTGTGGGCAATGGTTCGGATGAAGTTTTAGCTATTGCTTTTCAAGCGCTCTTAAAACATGACGCGCCCATTTTATTTCCTGATATTTCTTATAGCTTTTATCCGGTATATTGCAAACTCTACGAGATTGATTTTAAAACTATCCCCCTCAATGATTCGTTTGAAATCTCATTAAATGATTATTTGATGCCTAATGGGGGCGTTATTTTCCCCAATCCAAATGCGCCAACCGGTATACCACTTAGTTTGAAACAGATTGAAGTATTTCTTGAAAAGAATAATGATTCTGTAGTGATCGTAGACGAAGCTTATGTAGACTTTGGGACGGAATCCGTTATTTCTCTTACGGAAAAATACAATAATTTATTGGTCACGCATTCATTTTCTAAATCGAGATCATTGGCGGGATTAAGGCTTGGTTACGCCATAGGTCATCCGGATCTTATTGAGGCTTTAGTGAGAGTAAAAGATAGTTTTAATTCTTATCCAATTGATCGATTAGGATTGATTGCAGGTATTGAATCTTTTAAAGATGATTCCTATTTCAAAAATACCTGCCATAAAGTTATTTATACAAAATTAAATTTTATAGATAAATTGAAAGATCTTAATTTTTCAGTCTTACCTTCGGGCGCCAATTTTGTTTTTGCTAAACACAACTCTGTTGATGGAAAAATAATAGTAAGCAAATTAAGAGGTCATGGAATTGTAGTGAGACGTTTTGATAATCCAATACGAATTTCTTCTTATATCCGATTCACAATTGGTTCGGATGAAGAAATGCAAGTATTGCTTGAGAGCTTAAAGCTTATTGTAAGCACATGAAATAATTGATGTTAATTACATTTTTAATGGGTTAAAATATCTCATCTACTTTAAGTAAAAAAATATGACAAGATCAGCATCTGTTTCAAGAAATACAAATGAAACTAAAATTGAGATAAGTATTAATCTTGACGGTCAGGGGAGCGCAAAACTCAATACTGGCATCGGTTTCTTAGATCATATGTTAGACCAAGTTGCGCGTCACGGCATGTTCGATCTAGAAGTGACAGCAAAAGGCGATCTTCATATTGATGCACATCATACTGTTGAAGATGTTGGCATAGTTCTTGGTCAGGCCTTCAATAAAGCAATCGGGGATAAAAAAGGTATTACTAGATATGGTTCAGCCATTATTCCTTTAGATGAAGCATTGTCTAGAGTTGTGCTTGATATTTCAGGCAGACCGGGGCTTGAATTTAATGTTGAATTTAAAAGAGCTGCTATAGGTGAATTTGATGTTGATTTAATTCACGAATTTTTTCAAGGATTCGTAAATCATGCAAATATTACGATGCACATCGATAATCTTAAAGGTGATAATTCACATCACCAAGCAGAAACAATTTATAAAGCATTTGGAAGAGCCCTTAAAATGGCTGTTTGTATTGACCCAAAAATTTCTGGCATAACCCCCTCAACCAAAGGCAGTCTATAAACCTTTTTTCATCAAAATAATAATGATCGCAATCATTGATTATGGAATGGGAAATTTAAAGTCAGTATTTAATGCCTTTCAACAAGTATCGCCCGAAGCTGATATTAAAGTTACAAGTAATCCTGCCGATATCAAAAAAGCACATCGTGTAGTTTTTCCTGGTCAAGGGGCTATGCCAGATTGCATAAGAGAACTTGATGAAAGAAGTTTAAGATCTTCCGTAATTGACGCAGCCAAAACAAAACCTTTTTTAGGAATATGCATTGGTTTGCAGATGCTGTTTGATAAAAGCGAAGAAGGTAATGTAGAAGGCTTAGGATTACTAAGTGGCACTATTAAGCGATTTAATAATCACAATACAGCAGATGAAAGTGGTCATAAGTTAAAAATTCCTCATATGGGATGGAATGAAGTATCTCAGACAAATATTCATCCCTTATGGCAAAACATTAGTAATAACGATCGATTTTATTTTGTTCATAGTTACTATTTAGAATCTAAAGAAAAAAATATTGTGTCAGCTGAAACTTCATACGCACAAAAATTTTGTTGTGCTATTGCGAAAGAAAATATTTTTGCAGTGCAATTTCATCCAGAAAAAAGTTCCACAGCTGGCTTACAACTTATCAAAAATTTTATTCAATGGTCAGTATAGGTTTTTAGTTTATGTTAATCATTCCAGCAATTGATTTGAAAGACGGTAAATGCGTTAGGCTTAAACAAGGGGTAATGGAAGAATCAACAATCTTTTCAGAAAACCCTGTAGAAGTTGCAAAACAATGGATAGATCTAGGTGCTCGAAGACTTCATCTGGTTGATCTAAACGGCGCTTTTGCAGGCAAGCCAGTCAATGAATCAGCTATTAAAGCTATTGTAAAAGAAGTTGGTGGGGCGATTCCAATTCAATTAGGTGGCGGTATTCGTAACCTTGATACGGTTGAAAAATATCTTAATAACGGCGTGGATTACATCATTATAGGTACAGCCGCGGTTAAAAATCCCGGTTTTCTTCACGAAGCTTGTTATGCATTTCCTGGGCAAATTATTGTGGGGCTTGACGCTAAAGAAGGGGAAGTGGCTATTGATGGATGGGCCAAATTAACCGGACACAATGTGATTGAGCTAGCAAAGAAATTTGAAGGTTATGGTGTTGAAGCTATTATTTATACAGATATTGGACGTGATGGCATGTTGAATGGATTGAATATTGAAGCAACTGAGAAATTAGCCGAAGCCCTTACCATTCCTGTGATTGCTAGTGGTGGTGTGACTAATCTAGAAGATATTAAAAATTTATGTTCAATTGCATATTCAGGCGTCAGCGGAGCAATTACAGGTAGAGCTATATACGAGGGAACGCTTGATTTTAAAGCAGCACAAACACTCGCAGATGAGCTTATCAAATAAATGTCACTCGCCAAAAGAATTATTCCTTGTCTAGATGTGACTGATGGCAGAGTTGTTAAAGGGATTAATTTTTTAGAATTAAAAGATGCAGGCGATCCTGTAGAAGTTGCAAAAAAATACAATGAGCAAGGTGCTGATGAATTAGCTTTTTTAGATATCACAGCAAGTTCAGATAATCGGGGTTTAATACTTCACATTATTGAGAATGTTGCCAAAGAAGTTTTTATTCCACTGACTGTAGGTGGCGGCGTTCGAACTCCCGAAGATGTGAGAAATTTACTCAATGCAGGTGCTGATAAAGTCAGTATTAATACCTCAGCAATTGTTAATCCAGACATTGTTTATCAAACTTCATCTCGTTTTGGTTCCCAGTGTATTGTGGTTGCAATTGATGCAAAGTTAACGGTAGAAGGAAGCAAATCTTTTTGGCAAGTATTTACTCATGGAGGTAGAAATGCCACCGGATTAGATGCGGTTGAATGGGCAGCAAAAATGGCTTCATTAGGGGCAGGTGAGTTATTAGTTACAAGCATGGATCGAGATGGGACAAAAAAAGGTTTTGATCTCGAATTGATTAAGGCAATATCTGATAAAGTGGATGTGCCTATTATTGCTTCTGGAGGTGTTGGCGATCTTCAGCACCTTGTAGATGGTGTAAAAATAGGTGGGGCTGATGCGGTTTTAGCGGCAAGCATATTTCATTTTGGAGAATATACGATTAATGAAGCGAAAGCGTTTATGAAATCTAATCACATCGAGATTCGCCAATGAGCTGGATACAATCTATCAAATGGGACAAAGATGGACTTGTCCCAGTCATTGCTCAAGACTATAGAACAAATAAAATTCTTATGTTTGCATGGATGAATCAAAAAGCTTTAGAACTTACACAAAAAAATAAGAAAGCTTTTTATTGGTCAAGATCCAGAAAAAAAATTTGGGAAAAGGGCGAAGAATCTGGACATGTGCAGAATGTCCATGAAATAAGACTTGATTGTGATGGCGATGTCATCCTACTTAAAATTGAGCAAATTGAAAACATTGCTTGCCATACAGGTCGTGAAACTTGTTTTTATCAAAAGTTAGATGACAAAAATATGTGGGTTACTGATTATCCCGTAATTAAGGAACCTAAAGATATTTATAAGAAATAATTAATATGAATACGATTTTAAAAAAACTTACAGAAATACTTGAAGCTAGAAAAAAAGACGACCCTAGTAAATCATATACAGCTTCTTTGTATCGTGACGGATTGGAAGCCATTTTAAAAAAAGTAAATGAAGAAGCTTTTGAGACAATCATTGCCGCGCGTCAAGGGGATAACAAAGAGCTTATCCATGAAGTTGCTGATCTATGGTTTCATACTCTAGTATTAATGGCGCATAAAAATTTAAGTGCGGAAGAT
>RFPQ01000042.1 GCA_009926035.1 Betaproteobacteria bacterium | reverse complement strand
GAATCTACAGCGGCTGATAAGCCGGCAGCTAAGGCGAATGGTACTGTAAGTCCATCTGACATGCCAATGACAACATCCCTAACTATTTCAGTAGAAGTGAAGTGTGTTTCTGGGTGATGCGATTGATGATCGTTTGACATTCGCGTTTCTTTGAATTTTATTTTTATTTAAAATACTATATATTAGATCTGCAATTTAAACATTATCAAGCTATTTAAATAATAAGGGC
The DNA here is from genome assembly GCA_009926035.1 of Betaproteobacteria bacterium. GTDB lineage: Bacteria > Pseudomonadota > Gammaproteobacteria > Burkholderiales > Methylophilaceae > Methylopumilus. The sequence goes on along the minus strand of RFPQ01000042.1, from coordinate 6,564 downwards.
TTAAAAATGAAACAATGTACTTACAATGTATTAGCTTTATTAGTTTTTGCTTTGTCTTTTTCTTATGTGCCTACAGCAGCATATGAATATCACTGCGTTTATGACGGCGTAACAACTTTCAATGTACCGATCTTCATATTTCAGCAAGTTTTTTTAGCGACTATTTTATTTATTATTGGTCGTTATAGTTTTAAAGATGGCAAGATGGTTTGTTGGATGTCATGCGGACATAAAAAAGACAAAAAGAAAAAATAATTAATCGAATTTAGCTTTATATTTAGGCTGCCTTTTAAACTTTGTTTTGTCTTTTTCAACTTTAGGTTTAAAAGGTAAGTCAGCACGAAAAAGTGCGTAATGTGTTTGAGAACGTAATTTAAGTTTTCGAATTTGCTTCATAAAACATTACGCAATAATATCTAACACGCCACGAGTAATAAATTCGATTGCCATAGATCCTAAAAGTAATCCCATGACGCGCGTGATAATTTTTGTGCCAACCGCACCGATCACTTTAGAAATATTTTCTGCAAAACTTAATGTCAGCCATATTAAAAGTGATACTGCTAAACATGGCAAAATAAGAAAGCTTTGATTAATCAAATTTGGGGCCTGATGTGCAGCAATAATCATATTACTTATTGCTCCAGGCCCTGCCAATAGTGGAATGCTAAGCGGCACAAATGCAATTAATTCTTTTTCTGACTTATTATTTTGCGTAGATTCCATAATTTGATTACGACCTAACATCATATAAATAGCCATAATCAAAAGCAGTACTCCGCCACAAATTTGAAAGCTTGGCATGCTGATGCCGAACATATTTAAAATTTTATCACCAAGAAAAAGTGAGACTACTAAGATGATGAAGACAGTTAAAGCTGTCATTTTTGCTACATTTTTTTTATTAATTTTCTTATGTTGGCTTGTTAAGCTTAAATAAATAGGTAAGCAACCTGGGGGATCAACAATTGCTATCATTGCAATGGTTGTTTTAATAATAAAAGTCCATTCAATCATGATGTTTTCCTTGTTTAAAAAATGGAATAAAACTTAATGCAGTATCATTAATAGTAATAACTATAATTTCTGCTTAAATACAAATTCTAGAATGATTTTGGCAATATAACCCACAACACCCATCCAGAGTACACTTAAAAGCCAGATTGTCCCTTCTTTGCTTGCTTTACTTTATTTGGCAATACCATACACAATAAAAAACATAAATAAAATAAGTCCACCAATCATAAATGGAGTCCCGGCTTCAATTAAAGCTTCGATTTCATTAGAAGCCATAATTTTTTACAAAAATGATTTGAGATAGATCAATGATAATTGATTTCTATTCATAAATTACGAATTCATTGATACCTTTAAAATAAAACAACTCTATAATTCAAAAATGAACATTCCAATCAAAAGTATTTCCATTCAAGATGGTTTAAAAAAAAGTGCTTTGTCTCTCGAATCCAGTGATTGGAAAGCATTAGATACTATTGATGAATGGTCTCATTTTAGTCAAAGCACAAATAAAAATGACACACGATGGGAATCGTACATTGTCATCGAAGGCATGCACTGTGCAGCATGTGCTTTTAAAGTAGAAAACGCACTAAAGCCTTTATCAGGGGTTATTGAAACTACGGTTAATGCAACTTCAGGACATGCCAAAATTATTTGGCAATCTAACCTTATTAAACCATCTCAATGGGCAAGTGGTATTTATAAGGCTGGATATAAAGCTTTTCCAGCCAGCGATTTATTGCATCAGGATGAGCGTAAAAAAACACAACGACAAGCTTTATGGCGACTTTTAGTTGCCGGATTTTGCATGATGCAAGTCATGATGTTCTCAGTGCCCACTTATATGGCTAATCCTGGAGAAATGACAAGCAACATGAAGGGTTTAATGGAGTGGGCAAGTTGGGTCATTACATTACCTGTGATGTTATTTTCATGTGGGCCTTTTTTTAAAAGCGCACTTTATGATTTAAAAACAAAACAAATCAGCATGGACATGCCGGTATCGCTAGGTATTTTGATTATGTTTATTGTAAGCACTGCAGCAACTTTTGATCCAAATAGCTTACTTGGTGAAGAAGTTTATTTTGATTCACTCACTATGTTTGTATTTTTTCTTTTAACAGGACGATGGATTGAATTAAAAATGCGTGATAAAACAGCAGGCGCCCTTGATGTATTGATGAGGCGAATGCCTCGTATAGTCAATCGAGTGAATCCTGATGGCACTATTGAAAAATTACCTGTCAATCTTCTTCAAGTTGGCGATACAGTTGAAGTGAAACCTGGAGAAGCTTTTCCTGCGGATGGGCAAATTGTAATGGGTTCGACAAATGCTGATGAAGCATTATTAACAGGAGAATCTGCCGCTATTAGAAAATCTATTCACGCAAAAATTATTGCGGGCAGCTTTAATTTAACCAATCCTGTACATATGCAAGTTGAACTTGTAGGACAAGAAACGCGCTATGCCAAAATTGTGCGTTTGATGGAAAAAGCATCTACTGATAAACCACGTTTAGCTTTAATGGCAGATCGTATTGCTAAACATTTTTTATGGATTGTGATTTTATTAGCTTTAAGTGTAGCTATTTATTTTTGGCAGTTTGATCACACCAAAGCTATTGTTGCAGCCGTCGCTGTATTGATTGTGACGTGCCCATGTGCGCTCTCTCTTGCAACACCTGCAGCGATGTTAAGTATATCGGGCTTTTTAGCAAGACAAGGTATCTTAGTGCAAAAAATGCAAGCACTTGAAGCTTTAACGCAAATTAATACAGTAGTATTTGATAAGACAGGTACATTAACCAATGATCAAATTTTTATTGAAAAAATATTTACTAATAAAAAAATCACTGAGAAAGAAGCTTTAGTCATTGCGTCTTCATTATCTGCTTCTTCTCTTCATCCCGTCTCTAGAGCTTTTATAAAAGCTGGTGAGATTGATCTATCCTTGAAAATTAAAAAGATAGAAGAAATCAGTGGCGGCGGATTATTGGCCAAAACATCTTTAGGCAATTTTAAATTGGGCTCGCTTAGTTTTTGTGGCTTAAAGGGTAATGAGTTTGATCACTTAAAAGAAGAACAATTACAAGTGCATTTAATGCATGACGATGATTGGGTGGCAAGTTTCATGATGACAGAGTCGATTAAAGAAGATGCACTTCAATCGATTAAGAAACTTAAACAACATCATTTAAATATTCAAATTTTATCAGGGGATAAATTGTCATCTGTTAAAAGAGTGGCGGATCAATTATCTATACAAAACATCAAAGGCCAATGTTCTCCCGAAGATAAATTAAGACATATTCAATTACTTCAATCACAACATTCGAAAGTACTTATGGTAGGTGACGGATTAAATGATGGGCCTGTATTAGCTTTTGCCCATGCCTCCATTGCACTTGGTCAAGGTGCACCCCTATCTCAAGCACAATCAGATTTTATTATTTTAAAAGGTGAGCTTCGTCTTATTCCTCAATTGATAGAAGAGGCTAAACGCACGATGAAAATTATTAAGCAAAATCTAGTTTGGGCAGCTTTATATAACTTGATTTGTATTCCTTTAGCTGTGATGGGATTTTTACCAGCATGGCTAGCTGGATTAGGTATGGCATTGAGCTCGCTTTTGGTCATTTTGAATGCAGCACGATTAGCCTTTTAACCTGAACTAAAAGACTTATACTTAAAATTATGGATATTCTTTATTTATTAGTGCCTTTTTCCGTCATCTTAGTGCTTGTTATTCTTGTAGGTCTTTGGTGGGCAGTTCATAGCGGACAGTTTGAAGATACCGAAAAAGAAGGCGAACGTATTTTGCACGACGATTGATCTAAGTCAAATCCCCATTCTCCAAAGTTTGAGAAACTCATGTATGAATCAATGTGCTATTAGGCACAAAATCAGATTTTTAAGTAAGTATTCGTTTTAGGGGAAGATATGAACGCGAAAGCAAATTTATCCACGATTTATGATGATGGTGTCATAAGACAATTTTCAATCATGGCAGTGGTTTGGGGTGTTGTGGGCATGCTGGTGGGTGTAGTGATTGCAGCACAACTTGTATGGCCAGAACTTAACTTAGGGCTTCCTTGGACTTCATTTGGTCGCCTTCGTCCGCTTCATACCAATGCGGTAATTTTTGCTTTTGGTGGATCGGCTCTTTTTGCTTCTTCTTATTATGTCGTACAAAGAACCTGTCAAACTCGTTTGTTTGCTGGCAAATTGGCTTCTTTTACTTTCTGGGGCTGGCAAGCCGTCATCTTAGCAGCGGCTATTTCTCTTCCTTTAGGTTATACATCTGGTAAAGAGTATGCAGAACTTGAATGGCCGATTGATATTTTGATCGCTATTGTTTGGGTGTCTTATGCCATCGTATTTTTTGGCACGATTGCAAAAAGAAAAATTAAACATATTTACGTTGCAAATTGGTTCTATGGCGCATTCATTATCACTGTGGCATTACTTCATATTGTAAATAGTGCCGAGATCCCTGCAGGCTTTATGAAATCTTATTCAGCTTATGCGGGCGTTCAAGATGCCATGGTGCAATGGTGGTATGGCCATAATGCAGTAGGCTTTTTCTTAACAGCTGGCTTCTTGGGCATGATGTATTACTTTGTGCCAAAACAAGCCGAGCGTCCTGTGTATTCATATAGTTTATCGATCGTTCACTTTTGGGCACTTATTTTTACTTATATGTGGGCAGGACCTCATCACCTTCATTACACAGCATTACCTGATTGGGTATCTTCATTGGGCATGGTGTTCTCACTTATTTTACTTGCACCAAGCTGGGGTGGCATGATCAACGGCATCATGACGCTTTCAGGCGCTTGGCATAAATTACGTACCGATCCAATTCTAAGATTCTTAATTGTTTCTTTATCTTTTTACGGCATGAGTACTTTTGAAGGTCCGATGATGTCAATTAAAACAGTGAATGCCTTATCTCACTATACGGATTGGACTGTAGGCCATGTGCATTCAGGTGCACTTGGTTGGGTCGGCTTAGTATCTATGGGCACCCTTTATTTCTTAGTGCCTCGATTATTTGGTCAAAAACAAATGTATAGCATGAAAGCGATTGAGCTTCATTTCTGGATGGCCACTATAGGGATTGTGCTCTACATCACAGCGCTTTGGATCTCTGGTGTGATGGAGGGTCTCATGTGGAGAGCAATAAATCAAGATGGCACTTTAGCTTATACATTTATTGAGTCAGTAAAAGCAAAACATCCTTATTACATTATTCGATTATTAGGTGGACTTCTCTACCTCGGCAGTATGTTAGTGATGTTATGGAATGTCATTAAGACAGCTACTCATGGTAAACCAATAAGTATTTTAATTCCTGCTGTTAAAGCACACTAAGGGAAAAGAAAATGGCAAAAGAAAATAAAAAATTAGATAAAAAAAATTCAGGATTTAGTCACGAGACGATTGAAACAAATAGTTTTCTCATGATTATTTTGATTTTGATTACAGTCGCTTTTGGCGGCATTGTAGAAATTGTCCCGCTCTTCTATCAAAAGTCAACGACTGAACCCATTAAAGGTATGCAGCCATACACAGCAGTGCAACTCATGGGGCGAGATGTGTATCTTCGTGAAGGTTGTTATAACTGCCACTCACAAATGATTCGCCCATTTCGTGCTGAAACACTGCGTTACGGACATTATTCAGTCGCAGGTGAATTTGTCTATGATCATCCATTTCAATGGGGCAGTAAAAGAACAGGTCCCGATTTAGCTCGTGTAGGTGGACGCTACAGCGATGAATGGCATCGACTACATTTAAATAATCCAGGAGATGTGGTGCCTGAGTCTATTATGCCAGCTTATCCATGGCTTGAAAAAACAGAAGTGGATTCAACAGTTGTACGACAAAGAATGAAAGCATTAAGAATTGTAGGTGTGCCTTATAGTGATGAAGACATCAAAGGCGCTTCTGATGCAGTGAAAGGTAAAACAGAACTTGATGCATTAATTAGTTATTTACAAGTACTTGGTACAAATATTAAATAAATAAGGACGCTCGTGGATATCAATGATTTAAGATCAATTGCAACAGTAGGGAGTTTCGTTGTATTTGTATCTATTCTTATTTGGGCTTGGAATAAAAGAAAGAGTCGAGATTTTAAAGAGGCTGCAAATTTGCCATTTGCTGAGGATGCAAAAGTCGCAAGACATAAAAAAATAATTGCTAAAAAAGGTAAAAGAAAATGAATGATTTTATAAATGATTTTTGGCCAATACTTATTAACGTGATATCGCTTGGCGGTATTTTAGGATGTGTATTACTTTTATGGAAAACAAGCAAAATTAAAGTAACAAAAAGCAAAGATGGCACGAGTGGCCATGTATGGGATGAAGATCTTAAAGAGATGAATAATCCTTTACCTTTATGGTGGGTGCGTTTATTTGTAATCACGATTGTATTCGGATTGGTTTATTTATCTTTATATCCAGGACTCGGTCGCTATGACGGTCAGCTTGGCTGGACTAAAAATAAACAATATGACAAAGAAATAGCCGAAGCTAA
>RFPQ01000041.1 GCA_009926035.1 Betaproteobacteria bacterium | reverse complement strand
TTTTTTCTTTCCAATACTTCGATAACTGGACTTGCGTCACCTGGGTCAACGATAATGCAATTTTGCTCGTTATGAATTAACCAAATATAATTATCTTGAAAGGCTTCAATAGGTTCGATATGAATTAGTTTTGTTTCTTTGTAGCCTGTCATTTGTATTCATAGTAAAGTATTTTGATTATTATAAGATATTTTTATGCCTAAAATTTCACCACAAGAATGGTTTGCTAGCCCTTTAGGCCGATATTTAATCGATTTAGAATATAAATATATAAACCCAGTAGTTGTCGATACCTTTGGGTTTTATGCGATCCAAATGGGTAATTTTGATATTGATTTTTTGGATCATTCACGTATTCAAAACCAATTTTCATTGAATTCAAATCAAGCTGATTTAATGACTTCGAACGAAGCTTTGCCCTTTGAGGAATCTTCGGTAGATTTGTTTATTGCACCTCATATATTAGAACAAATGGCAGAGCCTTATGAATTGCTCAAAGAAATTCATCGGGTGTTGATGCCCGAAGGACGTCTCATTATTACAGGTTTTAACCCGGTGAGTTTATGGGGATTAAAAAGACTTCTAAGTTTTGATATTGATTATCCTTGGAATGCTAAATTTATATCACTAGGTAAAATTAAAGAGTGGTTGCCTATTGTTGGCCTTGAAATGGTTGAAGGAAAAATGGGGTGTTATATTCCTCCAATTCAGCAATCATCATGGCAAAAAAAAATAGAAGTTATGGAGAAATTGGGTGATCGATGGTGGCCTATGTTGGGGGGATTTTATTTTCTTGTTATACATAAGAGGGTACAGGGTATGACGCCTATTCAACCTTTGTGGCGAAAGAGCTTAATTAAGGCTCCAATCTATTCAGCACAAAAATCTAAAGCTCATAAAGTTAAATCATGAAACCTAAAATCACAATCTATACGGATGGTGCTTGCAGAGGTAATCCAGGCGACGGCGGATGGGGTGCATTATTAATTTCTGGCACAAATGAGAAATCTATTTGTGGTGGCGAAAAAAATACGACAAACAATCGTATGGAATTATTAGCTATGATTAAAGCGCTGGAAATTATTAAACAGACATCAGAAATTAAAATCTACACGGATTCTACTTATGTACAAAAAGGTATTACTGAATGGATTCACGTGTGGAAACGTAATCATTGGAAAAATAGTAGTAAAAAAATTATCAAGAATATAGACTTATGGCAAAGACTTGATGATCTAGCTTCTTCACATTCAATTGAATGGCTTTGGGTTAAAGGCCATGCTGGTCATGACGGTAATGAAAAGGCAGACCGCCTCGCGAATCAAGGTATTGATAGTTTATTAAAGGAATCATAGTGAGATATATTTTTTTGGATACCGAAACAACTGGGTTGTATGCGAATCAGGGACATCGAATTATTGAAATTGCCGCAATAGAAATTGTAAATCGTCGGCCCACGAATAATTCTTTTCATTTTTATATAAATCCAGACAGAGAAATAGATCCTGCAGCTCAAGAAGTTCATGGCATCACTTTAGATTTTTTGCAAGATAAGCCTAGATTTACAGAAATTGCTTCTGATTTTCTAAGGTTTGTAAAAGACTCAACACTCGTTATTCATAACGCACCATTTGATATTGGCTTCATTAATATGGAGCTTGGTTTAATCGAAAAGCCGCCCGTTGAAGAAGTAGTTGCCAGCATTATTGATACCTTAAAAATGGCAAAAGATATGCGACCAGGCCAGCGAAATAGTTTGGATGCTCTGTGTCGTTTTTATAATATCGACAATTCGCAAAGAAGCCTTCATGGAGCTTTGTTAGATGCGCAACTTTTGGCTGAAGTTTATTTGGCTATGACTCGTGGGCAAGAGGATCTTATGATTGATTTTCAATATAGCGGATCAGACGTTATTGGAGAAAAAAATACTAAACGCCCAACTAATCTTTTTGTTTTAAAGGCTGATGATGATGAGCTTAAAAGTCATGAAGCTTACTTGAATAAAATGAAAGGTGAAAAAAAACTTATTTGGTGATACAAACTATACTGCATCAGCCCAACTATTGGGCGTTTCATACATGCGTATTTGTTTTATTTTAAGTTGATGATTAAAACGTTTATTAAATTCAATACTTAATATTAAGTAAGCCTGAGATGCCATATTTTCTGCAGTTGGAACAACTGGAAATATTACAGTCTTATGATTGGGCAGTGTATTTAAAAAATTAACAATTTCTTTATCGTCTTGATAAACTATAAATGCATGATCCCAACGATCTACGACCAAATCTTTAATAATTTTTTTTACATCAGAAAAATCAATAACCATACCAAAATCTGAACTTTTACTATCATCATGAATAGGTCCGGTCACAGTAACTTCGATTGCATAGCGGTGGCCATGTAAATTTTTGCAATTACTTTTATGATTTGGTATGCGATGACCTGCATCAAATTCTAAGCGTGTTGTAATGTCCATTTATTAAACTTTATCTCGTTTAAGTAAATGTCATTTTACCATTGGTTCAAGTTAAAAGATCTATAGCCTTGCGATACGCTGAATTGCTGGGGGATGAGAATCATAAAATGCAGAATATAAAGGATCTGGCGTTAAGGTAGATGCATTATCTCTATAAAGTTTAACAAGCGAGTTTTTTAGATATTTTGCACTCGAATGTATTTTGGCGTAGCGATCCGCTTCAAATTCATTTTGTCTTGAATAGAATGCCATGAAAGGCCTTATGAAAAAAATGAAAGTTGGGCCAACTAACATAAAAAGAAGCAGGGCGGTTCCATCAGAAGGAGAAGAAATACCAAGGCCATGATAAAACCATATTTGATTTTTGAGGTAGCCTAAGATAGCGAGCCCAATAAAGCTCACTAAGAACATCATCAGAATTCTTTTTTTAACATGATTATGATGAAAATGACCAAGCTCATGAGCTAATACAGCTTCAATTTCATTATGATTAAGACGTTCTAAAAGAGTATCAAAAAATACGATACGTTTATTTTTACCAAACCCTGTGAAATATGCATTGCCATGGTTGCTTCTTGCTGATCCATCCATCACGAATAATCCTTGGGACTTAAATCCACATTTTTTTAGCAGTGCAATGATTTTAGTTTTTAAGGACCTGTCTTTTAAAGGAGAGAATTTGTTAAAAAAGGGAGCGATCCAAGTAGGGTAGATTGCAAGAATTAAAAGGTTAAATAAACTCCATACTGCCCAGAGATAAAACCACCAATAAACTCCAGCATTTTTTAGCATCCACAATGCAACAAACAAAATAGGAAGGCCAAGACACAATCCCAATATCATCTGTTTATAAAGATCTGAAAAAAATAATTTTTTTGTCATTCGATTGAAACCAAATTTTTCGTCAATTCTGAATGTTTTGTAGTAACTAAAAGGAAGATCAATAAGGCTTGTAATAAAAAGTACACTCAAAATTATTGCGACATCTTTTAAAAGAGGCGAAGTAACTTGATTAAAAAGTTGTGAGATTAAACTGATTAACCCTCCTACCGTCAGAAGCAGAAGGATAGAAGCTTGAACGATTGTATCTTTAAACCCTAACTCACTTTTTTCAATTGCATAATGTGCCGCTTTTTGATGATCTTTAAGACTAATATTTTTCCTAAAGGCATCAGGAACTTTATTTTTATTAAGCGATACGAAATTAATATGTCTTTTTAAAAGCCATAAATGAATCCCAGTTGTTAAAGCAAGAACTGCAATAAAAGTGTTGCGTAGTATTTCGTCCATAATCTCTCTGAATTAAGTTAATATTCTAGTATTCTGTATGAAAACAATCTCATGTTGTAGATTGTTTTGATCAATTAGTACTATTTTAATGGAAATCATGATGAGCGCATCAGACGATAATTTAATATGGCTTGATATGGAAATGAGTGGGCTTAATACCGAGACTGATAAAGTGCTTGAAGTTGCAACCGTAATGACCGACCCACACTTAAATATCATTGCAGAAGGTCCAGTCATTGTTATTCATCAAGAAGATGAAATATTGAATGGTATGGATGCTTGGAATCAAGCTACGCATTCGAAATCAGGTCTCATTGAAAGAGTAAAGCAATCAACGTTTGATGAAATTTATGCTTCAGAGAAAACCATTGAGTTTTTAAAAAAGCATATTGCACCAAACAAATCGCCGATGTGTGGAAATTCAATCTGCCAAGACCGACGTTTTCTGGCAAAACACATGCCTAATCTAGAAAGCTATTTTCATTATAGAAATCTTGATGTAAGCGTTTTTAAAGAGCTTTCGCGTAGATGGAGACCGTCGCTTTATCAGAGCTTTAAAAAATCAAGTAAGCACGAAGCTTTATCAGATATATATGACTCTATTGAAGAGTTGAAATATTATCGCGAGCATTTTTTAAAATTATCATGAGAAATTTTTTATATATTGGTTTAGCTGCAGCCATGGGGGCTTGGGCCAGATGGGGTATGGGCATCTTATTAAATACTATTCATCCAGTAATTCCATTTGGAACGCTGACAGTAAATTTAATAGGTGGATATTTAATGGGTGTATCGATGGGTACTTTTGAATTATTCAGTGACTTCAGTCCAGATTTAAAACTTATAATTAATATAGGTTTCTTAGGCGGCCTTACTACTTTTTCTGCATTCACCGCCGAAGTTTTTGAGTTGCTGCAAAAGAATGAGCTCGTTTCCTCACTCACTCTTATTGCACTTCATGTCATAGGATCATTATTGATGGCTTATCTTGGTTGGCTTTCAATCTGCTTTATTAAACAATAATCTATTTAGCAGATTTTTTCTTTGCAGATTTAGTTTCAATCATCACGATTGGCTCATCTTTAACTTTTTCCTTGTCTTTCTTTTGCCAAGCAGCTGTTTTCTTTGGGGCTGTTTTTTTAGGTTTTTCTTCTGTTTCCTTTTTAGCTTTGGGTTTTGATTTAGCTTTTGTTTCCACTAATTCAAGACCGATCGCCTTTAAATCAACCGGTTTTTCTTCAACTCTCTTTTTAGGTTTAGCAGGTTTTTTCGTTGCTTCAACTTGCATAGGTTCTATTTTTGAAACTTGAGTAGTGATAACTTCAGAAGCGGATTTATTTAAAATAGGTGCATCTTGAGCAGCTAAAGTTTTTTTCTCAAAATCATTTGGCCCTTGATTAGATCTAGTATCGCGAACTTTATTAAATCGACCACGCTTATTATTTCGACCTCTTCTGTTGTTATCTTGATTTGGCCTAGTATCAGCTAAAGGTGCTTTTTCAGAAGATGAGGTCATATCTGATTGACTAGATTGACCCTCTCCTTGAGATTGCTTCTTATTATGTTGTTTAAACTTCTGATGACGATTATTTTTTCCTCGATTGTTATGTTGCGGCCGCGGAAGATTATTTTCTGTTACTTCAGAATTTTCTGGCTTTTCTTGATTATGATTTTCATGGTTCTCACCATCACCAGCAATAAGATTTTTAATGAAACCGAATAATGTTTTATTTGATTTTCCAGATCCTGAGGGAGCAGGGCTATCGGGGACAATACTTTTTACTAAAGGCTCTTGTCTTGGCTCACTAGCTTGTCTATAACTTAAAACTTGATTGCCTTCATTTAAAGACTCCATCATCTGATAGCTAGGCTTAGATTGGCTTGCAACATCCTCTTGTTTTGTACTTGATATTGAGTAATTTGGAGACTCAAGATGTTTATTAGGAATTAATATAATTTCAACTTTTAAGCGCTGTTCAAGATTAAAAATATCGGAGCGTTTTTCATTCAGGAGGAATGTTGCAACTTCAATAGGTAATTGAGCCGAAATAGTTGCATTATGTTCTTTCATAGATTCTTCTTGTATCATACGAAGAATATGCAATGCCGTTGATTGAATATCTCTAATTGAACCAGTGCCATTACATTTTGTGCATATACTATTGCTAGATTCGCCAATACTTGGACGAAGTCGCTGACGAGAAAGCTCAAGCAATCCAAAGCGAGAAATTTTGCCTGTCTGGACTCGCGCACGATCATGATGAAGTGCTTCTCTAAAGCGATTTTCAACCTCGCGTTGATTTTTTTGACTTTCCATATCAATGAAGTCAATCACCACTAAGCCACCCAAATCTCGAAGTCTTAATTGCTTAGCAACTTCTTCAGCAGCTTCAATATTGGTATTAAATGCAGTTTGTTCAATATCACTTCCTTTTGTGGCTCTTGATGAATTTACATCAATAGAAACAAGAGCTTCAGTGTGGTCAATCACAATGGCGCCGCCTGAGGGCAATCTTACTTCCCTAGAGAAAGCTGATTCAATTTGATGTTCAATTTGAAAGCGAGAAAATAAAGAAACTTCATCTTCGTATAGCTTTACGCGATCCACATAATTTGGCATGACATGATTCATAAATTGGGTCGCTTGATCATAGATCTCTTGTGTATCAATAAGAATTTCACCTATGTCGGGATGGAAGTAGTCTCTGATGGCCCTAATTACAAGATTTCCTTCTTGGTAAATTAGAAATGCACCTGATTGGCCTTGCGAGGCTTCCTCAATAGCAGTCCATAATTGCTTAAGGTAATTTAAGTCCCATTGAAGTTCTTCAAGTGACGAACCTACGCCAGCTGTTCTGCCAATAACGCTCATACCCTCTGGAATATCTAAATTTGAAATGTGATCACGGAACTCATTGCGTTCTTCGCCTTCAACACGCCTTGAAACACCCCCACCATCAGGATTATTAGGCATTAATACGATATACCGACCTGCAAGAGAAAGGTAGCTTGATAGCGCTGCACCTTTATT
>RFPQ01000005.1 GCA_009926035.1 Betaproteobacteria bacterium | reverse complement strand
CTGTCTGGATTTATATAAAAATGAAAAGAATTATTTGTGGGTCGACGATTTATAATTTCAATTGCAGCAATTTCAATAATTCGATGTCCTTGATTTGCATACAAGCCTGTTGTTTCAGTATCTAGAAATATATGTCTCATCATGACCCCTTAAATAAACTATCAACGCCCTGATTTGCAAGTTGATCTGCCTTTTCATTGCCATCATGACCAGCATGGCCTTTAATCCATAGCCATTCAATTGAATGAGCAGATACTAGCTCATCAAGCCTTTGCCATAAGTCTATATTCTTGATAATTTTTTTACTACTATTTTTCCACTGATTAAGCTTCCAAGCATGAATCCATTCCGTAATACCTTTTTGAACGTAAGTGGAATCTGTATATATTTTAATTTCAGATGTCTGTTTAACAATTTCGAGCGCTTTAATAACTGCCAACAATTCCATACGATTATTTGTAGTATTCTTTTCGCCACCATAAATAGATTTTTCATTTGTTCCAGAAATTAATAATGCACCCCAGCCACCATCTCCTGGATTACCTTTGCAAGCGCCGTCTGTATATATTGTGATATCAGGTTTCATGGTTTAACTTTATAAGTTTTAGATTTTTGTGCTGAATAAATTGGAGTCTTAATTAATCTCTTTTGCCACATGGGCTGAATGGGCGTCATACCATGCACCCTCTTTTGTATAACTAGAAAATAAAATCCCCCCAACATTGGCCACCATCGATCGCCTAATTGTTCCATAATTTGTATTTTTTTCAGCCATGATAATTGCTGAATTGGGGGAATATAACACCCCATTTTCCCTTCAACCATTTCTAAACCAACAATAGGCAGCCACTCTCTAATCTTACTTAGTGATATAAATTTAGTATTCCAAGGGTAATCAATATCAAAACTTAGGAGTCTTTTTATTCCCCACAAGCTCGTTGGATTAAAACCTGTAATTATAAGGCGCCCTTCAGGCATCAACACCCGATGGATCTCTTTCAATAATTGATAGGGTTCCGACATTTGCTCTAATATATGTGGAACAATAAGCAAATCTACGGAAGACTCATCAAAGGGTAAGGCTTCGTTAGACGTTATTAAATCAGCTTGATTCGAGTTTAACGAGAATTTGTTCTGAATTCTCGAATGATCTAAAAAATCAATGTCGAAATTGCCCATTTGAATCGCATAAAATCCAAACGTATCGACAACAACAGGGTTTATATATTTATATTCTAAAGCAATTAAATATCGGCCTAAAGGGCTATTAAACCATTCCTGTGGTGAAATTTTAGGCATAAAAAATATCTTATAATGATAGAAATACTTTACTATGAATACAAATGACAGGCTACAAAGAAAAACAATTTATTAAAATCGAGCCAATTGAAGCCTTTCAAGATAATTATATTTGGTTAATTCATAACGATCAAAATTGCATTGTTGTTGACCCTGGTGATGCAAAGCCAGTCATCGAAGCATTGAAAAGAAAAAGTCTCAGCCTAGTTTCTATTTTAATCACACACCATCATGCGGATCACATTGGCGGCGTTTCGGAGCTTCACAAGAAATATCCGGATATTACAATCTATACCCCACAAAAAGACAAATATGATTTTGTCAATATAAGCCTTAAAAATGGGGATGAAATTAATATTCCTGAGCTTCAAATAAACTATAAAATAATTGAAATTCCTGGCCATACCCGAGGTCATATCGCATATTACGATATGAAAAACCTTTTCTGTGGTGATACCCTTTTTGCATGTGGATGCGGCAGAATATTTGATGGAACCCATGAGCAAATGTATAACTCATTAAAAAAAATAAGTGCTTTACCGAAAGAGACAAGAATCTATTGTGCACATGAATATACTAAAAAAAATATTGCATTCGCTCTGTCATTAAAACCTCATGATATGAATCTAAAATTAAGAAGTGAATTTACTTCAAAACTAAAAATTACTGTTCCATCATCGCTCGATGAAGAGTTAAGAACAAATCCTTTCCTAAATTGTGATTCTTTAGAGACATTCAAAAAGCTTAGAGATCTAAAAGATCAATATTGAAATGATGTTACTCACTAAACGCCTATTAGCTTGTATTTGTATCTCGATATCATTAATGTCGAGCGCTTGTGCTGAAAGAAATATTCTAGGAGAAGAAATTAGTATCTTAGAAAATGATGGAATTGATCAAGAAATGAACAAATTAAATACTTTGAATTTCAACCCAACCAGCTCAACTAACAAGTCTCAAAATTTCCAATCCATTAAGGCTGAAATTAATTTATGGCAGCGAATTTATTCCAGATTTGATATTAAAGATGAGAATAATTCAAGATCCAAAAAATATGAAAAATGGTATTCAGCACGACCAGAGTATATAGAAAGAATGATGGATCGAAGTCAGAAATATCTTTTCTACGTTGTGGGAGAGGTTGAAAAAAGAGGCATGCCATCAGAAATAGCGCTTCTTCCTATGATAGAAAGTGCATATAACCCAATTGCAAACTCTAGGAGTAAGGCCGTAGGCATTTGGCAATTTATCCCCTCTACAGGAAGACTCTATGGCTTAAAGCAGGACTGGTGGCAGGATAAAAGACGCAATGTGGTAGATGCAACAAATGCAGCCCTTGATTACCTTCAAAAGCTTCATGCATTATTTGGTACCTGGGATCTTGCATTGGCTGCCTATAATGCTGGAGAAGGAACTGTAAGTCGAGCGATAGCTAAAAACAAAGCGAAAGGTCTACCAGCGGACTATGCAAATCTAAAACTACCCGCCGAAACTAAAGATTATGTTCCGAAACTGCAAGCCATAAAAAATATTGTATCCAATCCAAGCCAATACGGACTTTATATAGATCCGATACCTAATAAGCCTTATTTTACCTATGTTGAAGCGCCTGCTGTTATAGATGCAGATCTTGCCGCAAATCTTGCTGAAATTTCTTATGATGAATTTTTGCTTTTAAATTCTGAACATAGAAGACCACTTATTAGGACAAATGAAAAAACACAAAAATTTATATTACCTATAAATGCGGCTGATACCTTTGTGAAAAATCTTAGTCAAAATGAAAAGCCTTTGGTCTCGTGGAACATTTACCAACCAAAACGTAATGAGAAAATTAAAACAATAGCAAATAAATTTGATATGGAAGAAAGTGATCTCATTAAGGCAAATGACTTAAATCCACAAAAATTAATCAAGCCCTCTTCAATCATCCTAGTAGCAAAAAAAGAGGGAACAGAGACAAATGCGCATCAAGATATTGATGAATCAAAAATCCAAAAAGATAGCAAAACTGAGATTTCAGTTAGCCCAAATAAATACAAAGTTAAGCCTGGGGATACGCTTACTAAAATTGCAAAAAAATATAAGATATCCATTAATGAATTGAAAGATATCAATCAAATTACTGCATCAGATATTCAAATTGGATCTACCTTGCAACTCAAAAGAAACAATTAACTGACAATTTTATGTTTTCAAAATATATATTCTTATTATTATTTTTGTTTAACTTAACTTCGTGCAGCAGTAAGAAAGAAACTGTCTACAACTACGAAGGCTCTTTTAATATTGAAAAAGGTGGAATGCTAATTGATGCAATGTCTGGTGAGCCAAGTAATCTTATTTCAATGATTGCTGGTGACTCAGCTTCATCAGCAATTTCAGGAAATATTTTTAATAAGCTTATTAAATATGATAAAAATTTAGAGCTAGCACCAGAATTAGCCAACAAATGGATAATTTCTGATGATCAAAAAACAATTACTTTTTATTTAAAAAGAAATCTTAAATGGGCTGATGGTCATCCACTTACAAGTAATGATGTTCTTTTTACCTGGGAGCTTGTCACGGATGAAAAAACAAGAACTCCTTACGGATCAGATTATAAATTAGTTGATAAAGCCGAAGCTCCCGACCCATACACATTTCGAATTCATTACAAAAAAGCTTATGCTCCTGCCTTAGATAGCTGGGCATCTCTTCAAATTCTACCAAAGCATATTCTTAAGGATGAGGATATCAATCACACTTTTTTTTCAAGAAAACCGACTGGCTCAAGTTACTACAAATTGACTCAATGGATAAATGGTGAGAAATTGACATTAGATGCCAACCCTTCATCAGTGATGGGTGAGCCCAATATAAATCAACTGACTTCAAGATTTATTCCTGATACATCTTCTCAATTTTTAGAATTGATTGCTGACAATATTGATCTTATGAATATTAATCCCATACAATTTGCTCGCGTTATCCCCTCGCGACCTGATCTAAAAAATAAACTCGCGCTTTATAAAGAGCTTGGAAATAGCTATACCTACCTAGGTTTTAATTTAAAACATAAGCCATTCAATGATATAAAGGTAAGGCAAGCCATAAACTATGCACTTGATAAGCAAGAAATAATTGATGGCGTTCTTTTGGGACTAGGGGAACCTGTCGCGTCACCTTATAAACCTGGGACCCGATGGAGTGACAAAAATCTACACCCCTACCCTTATGATAAAAATCAAGCCCTAAAATTACTTCGTGAAGCTGGTTTTGATGATTTAAATCATGATGGCATCCTAGAAAAAGATGGGAAGCCTTTTGCATTTGAGATTCTCACAAATCAAAATAAGCAAAGAGAGATGACCGCGGTCCTAATTCAAAGAAGGCTTAAGGATATTGGTATTGATGTAAAAATAAGAGTGATTGAATGGGCGAGCTTTGTTAATCAATTTATTAAAACAGGAGATTTTGATGCAGTGATTCTTGGTTGGAGCCTATCGCTAGATCCTGATCAATATAATATTTGGCATTCTTCGCAACAAAAACCTGGTCAATTTAACTTTATTGGATATAGCAACAAAGAAGTTGATGAACTGCTTGAAGAAGGTCGTACCGAATTAAACTCTGATAAGCGAGAAAAAATTTATCATGCTTTTTCAAAAATTTTACTTAAAGAAAGTCCTGTAATTTATCTTTACGCTGGATATGGTTTAACTGCTATGAATAAACGCATCAAAGGTATTGAGTCACCTGCTCCACCAGCTGGGATTGCATATAATTCATATGAGTGGTTTATTCCCTCCACACTTAGAAGAAATGAAATAGCTCCATAAAATGCTCAATTATCTTATTAAACGCTTGCTATGGATGATTCCAATGTTAATTGGTATTAGTCTTATTTCATTCTTTATTATGCATTTAGCACCTGGTGATATTACTGCATCAGAATCAGCATTTAATCCAAAAGCGTCCGAAGAATCTAGGCAAAAATTAAGAGCACTTTATAACCTAGATAAGCCTTTGATGACACAATATAGTTTATGGCTAAAACGTATTGTTAAATTAGACTTTGGCAATTCTTTTGCGTCTCATCAACGCCCTGTCCTATGGGAAACTAAAGATGCTAAAGGAAATATCAGTAAAGGCATGATTCAAGATGCCCTACCTATAACACTTATGATTAATTTAATAGGGCTACTTATCATCTTTGCGTTATCAATTTTTCTGGGTGTAGTTTCAGCAGTGAATCAAAATCGGTGGCCAGACCGGCTCATTACCATAATTGTATTCATAGGTTTTGCTGTTCCCGGTTTTTGGCTAGCGCTTTTATTAATGTATTGGACTGGTGTCACTCATTCTTGGCTTCCTATTTCAGGACTTCATAGTGCAGGATTTGAAAAGATGGGTCATTTTGAACAATACATAGATTTATTTAAACACCTTATATTGCCCGTATCTATTTCATGTTTAGGTGGCTTAGCTAGCATTTCTCTTTACGTAAGAAATGGAATGCTAGATGTTCTTCAGCAAGATTATATTACCACTGCTCGTGCCAAAGGCTTACCAGAAAATAAGATCATTTATAGACACGCTCTGAGAAATACGCTCCTGCCGCTCATTACCATCATAGGCCTATCTATTCCAGGTTTAATTGGTGGCTCCGTAATTGGGGAATCTATTTTTGCAATTTCTGGTATGGGCAAATTATTTTTTGATGCTGTCTTAATGAGAGATTTTCCTGTGGTCATGGGAATTCTTACGATTGGATCAGTTTTAACGTTATTTGGAAATTTAATCGCAGATATTGGTTATGCCTGGGCAGACCCAAGAATTAGACGAGGCATTTCAAATTGAAAAAGATCATACAAAACCCATTAGCGTTAGGTGGACTCATTATTATTGTTGCCGTGCTTTTTGTTGCAATTTTTGCCCCATGGTTATCTCCTTACGATCCTAATTATATTGATATTACCTCTATTCTTTTACCACCCTCTTTCTCACATTTAATGGGGACTGATGGATTGGGAAGAGATGTTTTCTCGCGCATGCTCTACGGATCGAGAATTTCACTTCTAGTGGGTTTTGTTGCCGTAGGTATTGCTACTTTAATTGGTACATTTTTAGGGGCTATTGCAGGATTTTATCGGGGCTATATCGATTCAATTATCATGCGTTTTGTAGATATTATGTTATCCATCCCTACTTTTTTTCTTATTCTTGCAGTCATTGCTTTTTTAACCCCATCTATTTGGAACATTATGATTGTAATTGGATTTACTTCTTGGATGGGGGTGACTCGTCTTGTTCGTGCAGAATTTCTAAGTCTTAGAAATCGAGAATATATATTAGCGGCAGAAGCGATGGGCGCTTCTGATTTCAGACTTATCTCTAAACATCTTCTTCCAAATAGTTTAACACCCATCATCGTAAGCTCTGTTTTGGGTATTGCAAGCGCAGTTTTAACTGAGTCTGGATTAAGTTTTCTCGGACTTGGAGTTCAAGCACCTCAATCATCGTGGGGAAATATTCTAACTGATGGCAAAGAATATATTCAGTTTGCATGGTGGCTATCATTATTTCCAGGGCTTGCTATTTTGATTACAGTCCTAGGTTATAATTTACTCGGAGAGGGACTAAGAGATTTGCTTGATCCGAAAAATAAGAATCAAAAAAAATGAAGGAAGAGAACATGGGTTTTTTGAAAGGTAAACGCGTCTTAATTCTTGGTCTACTGAGCGACCGATCTATCGCTTATGGCATTGCCTCGGCTATGAAACGAGAAGGGGCTGAATTAGCTTTCACCTATCAAATGGAAAAACACAACGAGCGCGTTAAAAAACTTGCTCAAGATTTCAATTCAAACATCGTATTGCCCTGTGATGTTTCGCTTGATGAACAAATCGACAACCTATTTCCTCTTTTAAAAAAGCATTGGGATAAACTAGATGTCATTGTACACTCATTAGCTTTTGTAACAAAAGAAGCCTTAAAAGGTGATTTTGTTGAAGCAACAACTCGCGAAAATTTTAGAATGGCTCATGACATAAGTTCTTATAGCTTTACAGCGTTAGCAAAAGCAGCATTACCTATGCTTAGTGAGCATGCGAGTTTACTTACATTAAGTTACTTAGGCGCTGAAAGGACGATGCCTAATTATAATGTTATGGGTCTTGCTAAAGCGAGTTTAGAAGCAAACGTGAGGTATATGGCTCAGAGTCTAGGACCAAAAGGCATTAGAGTAAATGCAGTATCTGCAGGGCCAATTAAAACACTTGCGGCATCGGGTATCGCTGATTTTGACCGCATGATTGGTTTTAATGAAAAACATGCAGCTTTAAGACGTAACGTTACAATTGAAGAAGTTGGGAATGCAGCAGCTTTTTTATGTAGCGATCTTGCATCAGGCATTACAGGTGAAATTACCTACGTAGATGGCGGTATGAATATCACTGCTGCAGGCTCAATCGACTAATTCTTTTGTGATGTTTCAAAGAATTTTTGGTTGACTGATACACTCGCCTTCGCTTTTAATCCTTTCAAATAAGCACTTAAATACTCAGCAGATAATGCTTCTGTGTAATCTGATGCAAATGCTTTTTTATTTTCTTCATTGCTATCGTTTGGGAATGCTACTTTATTAACCTTAACAATAATATATCCATTATTGCCATCCATAAAACCGCTATAGCTTGGAAGTTTATCCGTAGGCATTTTATATGCATGATTAATGACAGCATCACTAAAATCTTTGGTATTTTTCCGATCAACTAATACTGACGGCTGCCAATCGATTTTTCGAGAAGTATCAGCTAAAGACTTCAGGACAGTCTCTCCTTCTTTAGCTACAGTTTTCTTTGCAGATTCAAATTTTAAATAGTCTTCAATATTTTTTTTAACATCGGCGAAAGGTTTTGTAGTTTGAGCTTTATAATCTACGACTCGAGCAGAAATTAAGTTGTTAGGTGTTACTTCAATCGCTTCAGTATTTCGACGGTCCTTGATAGATTCTTTTGAATATAAAGCGCTCATCAATGTTTCATTTTTGAAAAATTTATCCGAATCATTACGACTAATCCAATCAGTTTTTTGAATAGGTAGATTAAATTTCTTTGATACTGCATCGAGGCTGGATGATTGTTCATAAACCTTATTACTAAACTCTTCAGCAAGAGCAGCAAATTTTTCTTGTCCTTTTTGATAGATTAATTCAGCCTTGATTTGTGGTCTCATTGAATCAAATCCACCACCCTCACCTATAATCTTAGTCAGCTTGATAATGTGATAACCAAAATCAGATTCAACAATATTACTAATCTCATTAACTTTCATTGAAAAAACTGCATCATCAAAGGGCTTAACCATCATTCCTCGACCAAACGCTCCAAGGTCACCTCCTTTTTTTGCAGATTCTGGATCTTGAGAGTATTTTGTTGCCAATTCTTCAAATTGTTTAGGGCTTTTTCGAATTTGATTCAAAATATCTTCAGCTTTTGCTTTTGCTTTTGCTTTTTCTGCAGGAGGGGCATTTTTAGATGCAGCAATTAAAATATGACTTGCTTCTCTTTGCTGCTGATTTTGATATTTATCTGCATTTGTTTTATAAAAAGATTTTATTTCGTCTTCTGTCACATTAATAGTTGGAAGAATATTTGCTAGTGAAAATACTACAAATTCAGCCTTTACTTGTTCTGGGGCTAAAAATTTAGATTTATTTTGATCGTAAAAAGCTTGCATATCCTTCTCGGCAATATTTGCTTTTGCCATATATTCTTTAGTTTTAAATTCAGCGATGCTTATTTCTCTTTGTTGTGATGTTGCTTTTAAGGTTTCTTCTAAATTACTTGGTGGAATGAATGTAAGTTTCTGGAGACCATCACGCACTTGCTGAATAAGCAAATCATTTCTAATGCTCTCTTCAAATTTTTTAGGGGTGAGTTGATTATTTTGCAAAACTTTATCGTAAATCTCTTGTGAAAATTTTCCATCTTTTTGAAATTCAGGCATACCAATGATGTATTGGCTTAATTGTTGGTCAGTGATTTTAAATTTAGATTTTTTAATATCATTATTAAGCAGTTGCTTTGTGATAAGGCCGTCGATTACCGACTCTTTAAATTCAAATGAATCGAACATTGCGGGATCAACTTTTTTACCCTCACTCATGATGCGATTACGCACATTTTCAATTGCGCGATTATATTCTGGCAGAGCAATTTTATAGCCATTAACTTTTGCAATACTTAGATTATTACCAGCTTGATTTAAATAAGAGTCAATTCCAAATAATGCAAATGGAACCAGAATGAGCGCTAAAATAATTTGTGCAGCTTTAGTTTGAGCGTAACTTCTAAATTTTTCTAACATTGAATTTATCCTAATATTATTTAAGCTGTTTGATAAAAAAATCTACCAAAAAGTTCTTACTGAGTGAATAAAAAGGCGAATCTTTGGATTCGCCTTAATAATGTTGGCGGAGTGGACGGGACTCGAACCCGCGACCCCCGGCGTGACAGGCCGGTATTCTAACCAACTGAACTACCACTCCAAAACTTGTTACTAATATTGGTGGGTGCTGACGGGGTCGAACCGCCGACATTCGCCTTGTAAGGGCGACGCTCTACCAACTGAGCTAAGCACCCATGCACACTCATTAGTAAGGCCGCTATTTTACAACATAGTCCTTACCAACGCTAGGTTTACGCTAATGTGTGATACTTTTTATAATATTAGGGAGTTTTTTATGGGGTACAGGGACAGATTTTTGGTCCTTAGCAGCTGCACTCTTGGGCATTTTAGTCAAAGTAAGCTCTAAAACTTCATCAATCCAACGAACAGGATGAATTTCCAAGGCATTTTTAACTTCATCAGAAATTTCAGTCAAATCTTTTACATTTTGCTCCGGAATCAGGACGGTTTTAATACCGCCCCTATGAGCTGCAAGAAGCTTTTCTTTAAGCCCGCCAATCGGCAAAACTTCACCCCTTAACGTTATTTCTCCTGTCATAGCAACATCAGCCCTGACTGAAATATTAGTTAAAGCAGAAACAATCGCGGAGGTAATGCCTATACCAGCGCTTGGGCCGTCTTTAGGCGTAGCGCCTTCAGGTAAGTGGATATGAATATCGTTTTTTTCATAGAAATTCTCAGCGATGCCTAATTTCTTAGCTCGGCTTCTTACAACGCTCATCGCGGCATGAATAGACTCCTGCATGACGTCGCCTAATTTGCCTGTAATGATTGTTTTTCCTTTACCCGGCAAAACGACAGCTTCAATCGTCAATAATTCACCTCCGACTTGAGTCCAAGCCAGGCCTGTAACTTGTCCTATTTGATTCTTTTTGGAGGCAAGGCCAATATCAAATACTTTAATACTTTCACCCCGAGATATGATTCAAGATTTCTGCTATTCACAATGACTTTTTTAAGTGACTTTTTGCTAAGCAATTCCTTCACAGCTTTTCTGCAAATTTTAGCGATTTCTTGCTCAAGTTTTCTAACACCAGCTTCTCTAGAATAAAATTGAATAATTTCTCTGACCACTTTTGCGGTAATACTTATCTCAGATTTTTTTAGGCCGTGCATCTTGAGCTGTTTGGGAAGTAAATATTGCATCGCTATATTAAGCTTTTCAGCCTCTGTATAACCTGATAAGCGAATAATCTCCATACGATCCAAAAGTGGTTCGGGGATGTTCATTGAGTTGGCAGTCGCCACAAACATCACATCAGATAAATCGTATTCAACTTCAACATAATGATCTGTAAAAGTATGATTTTGTTCAGGGTCTAAAACTTCTAAAAGTGCTGAAGCTGGATCACCTCGGTAGTCTTGGCCCATTTTATCAACTTCATCTAGCAAAAATAATGGGTTGGTAACTCCTACTTTACTCATACTTTGTAAAACTTTACCTGGCATAGAGCCAATATAAGTTCTTCGATGTCCACGAATTTCAGACTCATCTCGCACCCCACCAAGTGCCATACGAATAAATTTGCGGTTAACAGCTTTTGCAATACTTTGACCTAAAGAAGTTTTGCCTACGCCTGGAGGCCCCACCAAACATAAAATAGGTGCCTTTAATTTATCAACCCTTTGTTGAACCGCCAAATACTCAATAATACGTTCCTTAACTTTTTCAAGGCCATAATGGTCTTCATCTAAAATCTTCTCCGCAAGGGCTAATTCACGACTAATTTTAGTTTTTTTCTGCCACGGCAAATCAATCAATGTATCAATGTAATTTCTAACTACCGAAGCTTCTGCGGACATAGGCGACATCATTTTTAATTTTTTAAACTCAGATGTAGCTTTATTAAGAGCCTCTTTTGACATACCTGCTTCTTGAATTCGTTTTTCAAGTTCATCTAAATCGGCGCCCTCATCCTGTTCACCCAGTTCTTTCTGGATAGCTTTAACTTGTTCGTTGAGGTAATACTCTCTTTGACTTTTTTCCATCTGTCGCTTAACACGACCACGAATTCTTTTTTCTACCTGAAGAATATCAATTTCAGATTCCATAATCTTTAATAGATGATCCAAACGATTTTTAATTTTTAATGTTTCTAAAATCGTTTGTTTTTCTTCTAGTTTTAGAGTTAGATGCGCTGCAATCATATCTGCTAATCTGCCAGGGTCTGTAATAGCGGCCAGGGACGTTAAAATTTCGGGGGGGATTTTTTTATTTAATTTAACATATTGATCAAACTGCGAGAATACTGTTCTCATTAATGCTAAAGACTCTTTGTCTTTAGGTTCGAGAATATTAATTTCATCGAAACGAGCAACAAAACAAGCTTCCTGATCAATTACTTCTTTAATTTTTGCGCGGCTTAGACCTTCAACTAAAACTTTAACGGTACCATCAGGTAATTTCAGCATTTGAAGGATAGATGCGACAGTCCCATATTCATAAAGGTCTTTTGCATCAGGCTCATCTTTACTTGCAGACTTTTGTGCGACTAAAATTATTTTTTTATCTTTGTCAGAAGCAATTTCCAATGCTTTTACAGATTTTGCTCGGCCTACAAAAAGAGGAATCACAAGATGAGGATAAACAACAACATCTCTCAAAGGAAGAAGAGGCATGAAATCATGCTGGGAACCTGTAATTTTAATTTCTTGAGCCATTAGGTGCTTTCATGAGCAATAATTATTTTCTAAAATATTGGGTCAGTTTATAATATTTCAAGGCTTTACTGACCTAGGTAGGAACTTATTTTTTTCCTGAAACCTGTTTCTTTTCTGACAATAAAAGTATAGGTTTATTTGATTGTTCAATCACGCCGTCATCAATGACCACTTTCTCAAGATTCTTAATAGATGGCAATTCGTACATTGTATCTAATAGGATATGTTCCATAATTGAACGAAGACCTCGAGCACCCGTCTTTCTCTCAAGTGCTTTTTTCGCAATCAGTCTTAAAGCCGAAGGTCTGAATTCTAGAGACACATGTTCCATAGCAAAAAGTTTAATATATTGTTTAGTAAGAGCATTTTTCGGTTCGGTGAGTATTTGAACCAAAGCATCCTCACTTAAAGATTCCAGTGTTGCGACAACAGGAAGTCTTCCTATGAATTCAGGTATTAAGCCAAATTTAATCAAATCTTCTGGCTCAACATCTTTAATAACATCACCAATGACTTTAGCATCTGCCTTACTATTTACTTGAGCTCCAAAACCAATTCCACCTTTTTCAGATCTTTGCTTAATAATTTTCTCGAGACCATCAAAAGCACCACCACAAATAAATAAAATATTTGTTGTATCGAGCTGAACAAATTCTTGATTTGGATGTTTGCGTCCACCCTGGGGAGGAATTGAGGCCACAGTACCCTCAATAAGTTTTAAAAGTGCTTGCTGAACACCTTCACCTGAGACATCTCTTGTAATTGAGGGGTTTTCAGATTTTCTTGAAATTTTATCAACTTCATCAATGTATACAATGCCTCTTTGAGCTTTCTCAATATCATAATCACATTTTTGCAGTAATTTTTGCATAATGTTTTCAACATCTTCACCAACATAACCGGCTTCAGTAAGTGTTGTGGCATCCGCCATCACAAAGGGAACATCAAGTAATTTTGCAAGTGTTTGTGCTAGAAGGGTTTTTCCAGAACCCGTAGGTCCAATAAGCAGAATATTACTTTTTGAAATTTCAACATCTTTATGTTCAATATCTAATTCAGAATTGCTATCCCTAAGTCTTTTGTAATGATTATAAACAGCAACAGCCAAACTTTTCTTAGCACTTGTTTGACCAATAACATGCTCATCGAGTTGGTCGCAAATTTCTTTAGGGGAAGGAAGTTGATCATGATCTTTAACTCCTTTTGAAGCGCCTTTGACTTCTTCTTTAATAATGTCATTACATAAATCAACACACTCGTCGCAGATAAATACCGAAGGACCTGCAATTAGTTTTTTTACTTCATGCTGACTTTTGCCACAGAATGAGCAGTAAAGTAATTTTTCGTTATCGCTTTTAGTTGCCATAGTAGCTTTAAACTACTTGTGATCTCTTTGAAATAACTTGATCGACCATGCCATACTCAACAGATTGCTCAGCACTCAAAAAGTTGTCTCTATCAGTATCTGCTGCAATTTTGTTAAGTGTTTGGCCAGTGTGATTTGCTAAAATCTGATTTAGTTTTTCCTTTAAAAATAAAATTTCTTTTGCATGAATTTCTATATCAGATGCTTGTCCTTGAAATCCACCCAGAGGCTGATGAATCATTACTCGAGAGTTAGGCAAACAAAAACGCTTTCCTTTTTCTCCAGCTGCAAGCAATAATGCGCCCATGCTAGCCGCTTGTCCGATACATAAAGTACTCACATCGGGCTTGATAAATTGCATTGTGTCATAGATAGCCATTCCCGCTGTTACTGACCCACCCGGAGAATTAATATACAGAGAAATATCCTTGTCAGGATTGTCAGCTTCTAGGAAAAGTAATTGAGCAACAATAACATTTGCTGTCATATCGTCTACAGGGCCAACTAAGAAGATTACGCGCTCTTTTAAAAGTCGAGAATATATATCATAAGCGCGCTCGCCTCGCCCGCTTTGCTCAATAACCATTGGCACATAGCCTAAATTATTTGGTGGTGTGTAAGCCATAATTAGGTTTTAGCTTGTCCAGTCATAAGTTCATCAAATGTTGTTTTTTTATTTTCTACTTTACATTGCTTCATAAACCAATCAACCACATTAGTTTCTGTTGCAAGAGCTGTTGGCTCTTCAAGTCTAGACGGCTCTGCGTAAAACCATTTAACCGCCTCATCCGTATCATCGAAATTAAGTGCAAATTCGTTCACCATAGCCTTAATTTGATCCGGAGTTGCTCTCAGATTATTTTTATCAACAATCTCAGCTAATATTAATCTAAGCTTGCATGTTTTTTTAGCTTGCTCTTCAAACATTGAAGGTTCTAATTTGAATTGCTTTAAGTCGGCTCCACGTTGTTTTAAATTTGCATAGGTTGATTGAGCCATTCGGTTAATTTCAACATTAATCAGCGCCTTGGGAAGATCGGCCTTACAGCCATCTATCAGCTGAGTAAAAACCTGTTCTTTTAATTTTATTTTTATTCTCTTATCTAGCTCTTGCTCTAAACTTTGTTTAATTTCCTCTCGCATTTTATCGATACTACCGTCTACTACGCCCAGGGATTGAGCAAATTGAGCATTCACTTCTGGAAGTTTAGGCTTGGCAACTAAAATAAAATTTACATTGTATTGAACTTTTTTTCCTGCTAACTCTTTAGGATTATGTGTTTCTGGGTAGTTAACTTCAAATGTTTTGGATTCACCTTCTTTACCGCCAACAAGATGATCATCAAAAATAGCAAAACGAGAATCATCGCCTAGGATAATTTGAATAGGCTTGTCGCCTGTAGTTTCAACTTGCTTGTCATTAATGAAAGAGGTAAGTGTTAAAGTAAGTCGATCGCCCTTAGCAGCGGCTTCTTTCGTTTCAATAAATTGTGCTCTTTGCTTGAGTAAGACATCAATTGTTTTATTAACATCTTTATCGGTGATTTGAGCTTCTGGCTTTTCAATAGTTGAAGTTTTAAAATCAGCCAATGTCACTTCAGGGAAAATTTCAAATGTTGCAGTATATTCAAAATCATCGTGAACTTGATTAAGCGGCTTATGTTGGATATTCGGCATACCAGCAACACGTAATTTATTCTCCTGAATAGCTTGACCAAAAGAAGTTTCAATCGCTTCAGCAAATACTTCTTCTTTCACTTGGGACCCATATTGCTGTTCAATCATTTTTAGAGGTGCTTTGCCAGGTCTAAAACCAGGAACTTTTGCTGTTCGAGTTAAACGCTGAAAACGACTAGACATCTCTTTCTGAAGAGGTTCAACCGGCACTTTAACCGTGATACGTCTCTCCAAGTTACTTAAT
>RFPQ01000040.1 GCA_009926035.1 Betaproteobacteria bacterium | reverse complement strand
TCAACTTCGCCTGTGGCTAAATTATAAACAGCTCCAATCAAGCCAATTTCTTTTTTCTTAATCATCTCAGTGAGGAGTGAGCTTCTTTTTAGTATGCGCTCCATCTGTATTTCGACGTTATGAAAGCAAACCTTACTCACAAATAAATCATTAGTCGAATCACGATTATCTATAATTGTGTTTTCTAAATGGACGGCGGGATCGATGAGCTCAATAATCTCGCCGATATTGCCACCCTTGTAATGATCACACGCTGCCTTGATTGCGCCACAATTTGAGTGCCCCATCACCACAACTAATTTAGAGCCCAGATACTTACAAGAAAATTCTAAGCTACCAATCGCTTTATTGGATGCGATATTACCCGCAAGACGTACACTAAAAATATCACCTAAATTCTGATCAAAAATAAGTTCGACGGTTGTGCGCGAATCACTGCAACTCAAAACTGATGCAAATGGATGTTGCTTATTCACATTCTCATCTCTCACGCGAAGCATGTCATGCTCTCGGAGCACATTATTTTTAAATCGTTGATTGCCCTCGATCAAAATATCGAGCGCTTGTTTAGGTGTTATCTTATCTCGATCAATTTCAGGATGACGGTACATATCAAACTCTTTTATTAATTAATTTCTGGACGCATATGTGGAAATAAAATCACATCACGAATCGAAGAACTATTGGTAAGAAGCATCACAAGTCGATCGATGCCTATACCACATCCACCGGTGGGTGGCATACCATATTCAAGTGCACGAATAAAATCGGCATCATAGAACATCGCTTCATGATCTCCGGCTTCTTTCGCTTTTGCCTGATGATGGAAACGTTGAGCTTGATCTTCTGCATCATTTAATTCTGAGAATCCATTTGCAATTTCTCGACCTGCGATAAAAAGTTCGAAGCGCTCTGTGATCTCTTTATTTTTGTCAGACGCTCTTGCAAGTGGCGAAACTTCAACCGGGTAATCAATAATATAGGTTGGATTCCAAAGTTGCCCTTCGGCTGTGCCTTCAAAGAGGGCTAGTTGCAACGCACCTAAGCCTGCATGATCAAAAGCTTTGTGATCATATTTTAAAAGTTCGGTACGTAAAAATTTTTCATCATTAAGTTCAGCGTCAGTATATTGCGGTGCATATTTTTTGATAGCGCCTACAATAGTGAGCCGCTCAAACGGTTTGTCAAAATTAATTTCACGGCCCTGATATTCAATGGTTGTTTTACTTAATGCAATCATCGCAGCGTCACGAATACAATCTTCTGTGAATTGCATGAGCCAGTTGTAATCTGTATAAGCCGCATAAAATTCCATCATCGTGAACTCTGGATTGTGTCTCACACTCAATCCTTCATTTCTAAAGTTACGATTAATTTCAAAGACACGATCGAATCCACCCACCACTAATCTTTTTAAATAGAGCTCAGGTGCAATTCGCATATACATTTGCATATCGAGTGCATTGTGATGTGTGATAAATGGTTTAGCTGCTGCACCTCCCGGAATAGGATGAAGCATGGGTGTCTCGACTTCATTGAAACAATGTTTCACCATGAACGCACGAATGCCACTCATAATTTTTGATCTCGTTAAAAACGTTTGTTTTGTTTCATCGCTCATAATGAGATCAACATAACGTTGACGATACTTGACTTCTTGATCAGCTAGCCCATGAAATTTTTCAGGGAGTGGTCGAATAGATTTCGTGAGTAATCGCAAATGATTTACTCGAATCGAGAGCTCACCTGTTTTAGTTTTAAATAACACGCCACTCGCACCTAAAATATCGCCTAAATCCCAATGTTTAAAATGTTCATAAATAGTTTCTGCGTCACTACTTGTAATATTTTCTTTTGAGATAAAAAGTTGAATGCGTCCAGATCCATCTTGAAGTGTTGCAAAACTCGCTTTACCCATGACACGTTTTAGCATCATGCGTCCTGCCACAGTCACTTCAACTGCTTTAGGTTCAAGCGTGTCATTCTCTAACGCACCAAATTCTTGATGTATAGTTTTTGCAAAATGTTGTGGGCGAAAATCGTTTGGAAATGCCACGCCCGCTTCTCTTATTTTTTTTAATTTTTCACGTCGCTCTTGAATGACGTGATTTTCATTTTGCTCTATGGGTTGATTTTCTTGTGACAACTTTTATACTCCCTGCTTTAAACTTTCACTAATAAATGGATCAAGGTCGCCATCAAGCACACCTTGCGTATTTCCAACTTCAACATTTGTACGTAAATCTTTGATGCGCGATTGATCAAGCACATAACTTCGAATTTGATGTCCCCAACCTATATCTGTTTTAGCATCTTCTAATGCTTGCTTTTCTTCGTTACGTTTATTTAACTCTAACGCATAAAGTTGTGCGCGTAACATATTCATCGCTTCTGCTTTGTTGCGATGTTGTGATCGATCATCCTGACATTGCACCACCGTATTGGTTGGGATGTGCGTAATACGAACCGCTGAGTCAGTCTTATTGATATGTTGCCCTCCAGCCCCTGAAGCTCTGAAAGTATCAATTCTTAAATCCGCTGGATTGATATCGACTTCAATCGAATCATCCACCTCAGGATATACCTGCACACTTGCAAAAGATGTATGACGTCTATTGCCTGAATCAAAGGGGGACTTACGAACCAATCGATGTACGCCCGTTTCGGTTCTTAAATGCCCAAAAGCATAATCGCCAGATATTTTTAATGTAGCACTTTTAATGCCGGCGATATCTCCATCTGAAATATCAAGCACTTCTACTTTAAAACCTTTTCGTTCTCCATACCTTATATACATGCGAAGAAGCATATTCGCCCAATCTTGCGCTTCAGTACCGCCACTACCTGACTGAAAGTTAATGAAGCAGTTGTTCGCATCCATGGGATGGGAAAACATTCGGCGAAATTCCATCGCCTCGACACTTTTTTCTAAAGTGTCACTCTCCTCTAAAACCACCTTAAGCGTCTCATCATCATTTTCAATGCGAGCTAATTCAAATAATTCGCACTGATCTTTCAAATTCATCGCAAGCGTCTCAAGTCCATTCACAATAAAGTCGAGCTCACGCTTTTCTTTGCCTAAGGTTTGACTTTTAGCTTGATCATTCCAAATAGAGGGGTCTTCAAGCTCCTTTGAAATTTGATCTAAGCGAGACTTTTTGACGTCAAAGTCAAAGATACCCCCTAAGTGCCTGATGGCGTTCATTTAATCCATCGAGTCGGTACTGAATCATGTTGAGGGTTTCTGCGTCCATGAACTTTTTTATCCATTAAAACAATGAATTATACATTTAAATGGCTACTTAATTTTCTGTCATATATCTGTCACAATTAATCCATACACTAACTCCAGATTCAATAACTTAAAACAAATCCAGGAGCCTTTAATGAAATCTAGCGCTTTAGTTGCTTCAACCTTTACTTTCTCATACAGCATCAACGCAGCGGATAAAACAATTGCGATTGATGGTTCTTCTACGGTTTACCCAATTACTGAAGCGGTTGCCGAAGACTTCCAAAAGAAAACAGGCACTAAAGTGACTGTGGGTGTTTCAGGTACCGGTGGTGGCTTTAAAAAATTCTGTCGCGGTGAAACAGTAATTTCTAACGCTTCCCGTCCGATCTCAAAAAAGGAAATGGACATGTGTGCCGAAGCTGGGATTGCCTACATCGAATTACCTATTGCTTACGACGCACTAACAGTCGTGACTAATAAAGGTAATGACTGGGCAAAAACAATGACCGTTGATGAACTCAATAAAATTTGGCAATCCGGTAGCTCTGTTAAAAACTGGAAAGATGTCAACCCTGCATGGCCTAATCAACCCATGAAATTATTTGGCCCAGGTGCTGACTCAGGTACTTTTGACTACTTCACAGAAGCGATTAATGGTCGAGCTAAATCATCACGCTCAGACTACACAGCGTCTGAAGATGACAATGTCTTAGTGACAGGTGTGTCAGGTGATAAAGGCGGTATGGGTTACTTTGGTCTTGCATACTATCTCGAAAACAAAGACAAACTTAACGCAGTCTCTATCGTAGCTAAAGGTAAAACGAATGGTGTTGCGCCATCAGAACAAACTGTGATGGATGGCACTTACCAACCTTTAGCGCGCCCTTTATTTATCTATGTGCATGCTACCAAAGGTCACTTTGATAAAGACGTGAAAGCTTTTGTGGAATACTATCTAGCTAATGCACCTAAGCTCGTTAAAGAAGTGAAATATGTCCCGCTCAATTCTTCAGAGTACGCGGCGGTATCCAAACACTGGCAATCTAAAAAAGCGGGTACAGGCTTTGATGGTAAAAATGAGGTGGGTTTAAAGATTGAAGACTTGATTAAACGCATCAAAGACTAAGCACTGAAAGGCCTATAAAGCAAGTAAGTAACGAATAAAAAAGGCGGCATAAAGGCCGCCTTTTTTTACTTTGAAACGATACAATAATTTTTATGCAACTCTATAGAAAAAAATAAATTGACAACGACTGAATTAAAAGATCCACCTATCAGTAAAAGACTCGCTAAAAATATTAAGCGAAACTTTATTGAGCGCGTCATCGAAATTATTTTGATGTTTGCTGCACTTGCTGCGACTTTTATTACTTTAGGTATAGTTTATATTCTAATCACTGAAGCTGCAGGTTTTTTTGAGGAAGTCAGTGTTATTGAATTCCTAACAAGTAAGCAATGGAGCCCACTTTTTGAAGATGCCCACTACGGCATACTCCCTTTGGTATCAGGTACTCTTACAACTTCCTTAATCGCACTAAGCGTAGCTATCCCTATTGGTACGATTGCCGCGATCTATCTCTCAGAATTTGCATCTCATAAAACTCGAGAGAGTGTCAAGCCTATCTTAGAACTTCTTGTCGGTGTCCCTACAGTCGTCTTTGGTTACTTCGCACTTCTTTTTGTCACACCTTTACTGCAGAAGTTAAATCCCGACTTACCCACATTTAACATGTTAGGGGCTGGTATCGTGATGGGTGTGATGATCATTCCTTATATTGCATCGGTGGCAGAAGACGCCATGAGAGCGGTGCCGATGAATATGCGTGAAGGTTCTTATGCCATGGGGGCGACTAAGTTCCAAACAGCTATTCGTGTCGTAACCCCTGCTGCTACATCCGGTATTATTGCAGCATACATTTTAGGTATCAGTCGCGCAGTCGGAGAGACGATGGTCGTCGCCATTGCAGCAGGACAACAACCGACCTTTACATTCAATCCATTAGAAGGCGCAGCGACAATTACAGCCTACATCGTGCAAGTCGCCATGGGAGACTTGCCTCATGGAAGCTTGGGCTATCAGAGTATTTTTGCAGCCGGTATGGTGTTATTTATTCTTACCTTCATATTTAATATCCTAGGCCATATGGCTCGTAAACGATTTGCAGAGAGATATTAATTCATGGAAATAGATAAAATGGACTCGGAGCATAGTTTAATCAAGCCTAAAACGCTTAACGAAGTGCGAGCCATGATTCGAAAGCATAAGCGTAAAGACTTTATTTTTTCATCGATTGGTTTATTGACCATCATATTCGCTCTCCTTACATTGCTTATTCTATTTGTCGACCTTGTCATGGATGGCTACCCTAAATTAAATTATCAATTTTTTACAGACTTTCCATCAAGACGTGCAGCACACGCAGGTATCCTATCGGCATGGGTGGGCTCATCGCTAATCATGCTGGTCACTTTTGTCACTGCAGTACCTATGGGTGTTGCAGCAGGCGTTTATTTAGAAGAATATGCGCCAAAGAATTGGTTCACAGATATTGTTGAAATCAATGTTACTAATCTTGCAGGTGTGCCATCAATTATCTATGGTCTATTAGCATTGGGATTATTTGTATATACATTTCATCTTGGCCAAACGATTGTCACAGCGGGATTAACACTCGGTCTATTAATGTTACCTATTGTGATTGTATCTACGCGAGAAGCTATTCGCTCCATTCCTATTGCTATTCGTGAAGCTGCTTATGCAGTGGGAGCCACAAAATGGCAAGTTGTATTACATCACGTCATTCAATATTCATTTGGTGGTATTTTGACCGGAATTATTATCGGCATGGCTCGAGCACTAGGTGAAACAGCACCTATTATTAC
The DNA here is from genome assembly GCA_009926035.1 of Betaproteobacteria bacterium. GTDB lineage: Bacteria > Pseudomonadota > Gammaproteobacteria > Burkholderiales > Methylophilaceae > Methylopumilus. Next base: position 780 of record RFPQ01000040.1, on the reverse strand, counting down.
TGTGGGTGCCTTAACTTTTATTGCGTTCTTACCACCAGCACCAATAACTAGCGTAGCTCCATTTATTTCTTTTGAATGGTTACAATCTGGATTTACTGTTCTACCTATTCAAATGTTTAGCTGGCTCTCAAGACCCGAACATGCATTTCATATCAATGCAGCTGCAGCGGGTGCAGTGATTATTATGCTCACACTTGTAATGAATGGAACAGCTATTTGGTTGCGTTATCGTATTCGTAAAAATATTAAGTGGTAAATCTTATTTTCAGGGAAAAAAATGACACAAAATAAACTCAATATTAAAGCTGAAGCAAAAAATCTTAACTTTTTTTATGCAGATGGAACTAAGGCTTTAAAAAATGTAAGTCTCCCCGTATATGAAAATAAAATCACAGCACTCATTGGACCATCAGGTTGTGGCAAATCGACATTCTTACGTTGCTTTAATCGTATGCATGATCTTTATCCCGGCAATCGTTATGAAGGTCAAATCCTTCTTCATCCTGACAACACAAATGTTCTCGCTAAAGGGGTTGACCCTATTGAGGTACGTATGCGCATTAGCATGGTGTTCCAGAAGCCTAATCCGTTTCCAAAGTCTATCTACGAAAATGTGGCATACGGCCTAAGAGTGCGTGGAGAGAAATCAAAGGCTGCGGTTGATGATAAGGTTGAAGAAGCATTGAAAGGTGCATCACTTTGGAATGAAGTTAAAAATAGATTACAAGATTTAGCTTTTAATTTATCAGGTGGCCAACAACAACGTTTGTGTATTGCACG
>RFPQ01000039.1 GCA_009926035.1 Betaproteobacteria bacterium | reverse complement strand
AATCTCTTCTTCGAATTCTAATAAAGCATTTGGGTCATCTTTTAATTCCACGCGCTCAATTTGAGAAAATCGTCTTGATATTTTTTGACTTGTGACATGAACATCTTGAGCATGCTCATGAGCCTGTCTAATATTGTCAGCTAATTTCTTCATACGTACATCAAACCGCTCAAATTCTTGTCCAAGTCTACCGAGTTCTGCCTTAATAATATGAACTTGCTTTCTTGTCTCAACATCTTTTAAAACTGCTCTTGCTGTATTGAGCACAGCCATCAGTGTCGTTGGAGATACAAGCCATACCCTCTGACTCATCGCGTCCTCTATCAAATCAGAATGATATGCATGAATTTCCGCAAAAACAGCTTCGGCAGGAATAAACATGACTGCACCATCGGAAGTCTCATTGGAAATAATGTATTTACTCGCAATATCATGAATATGTTTTTTGATATCAAGCTTAAATTGTTTTTGTGCATTTTTAACTTCATCAGGTGGCAAGCTAGAATCCAACATTTTTCTATAGCTTTCCAATGGAAATTTAGAATCAATCGCAACGCTGCCCGTTGGTTCTGGCAAAAATAAAACACAATCTGCTCGGTTACCGTTAGATAATGTATGTTGCATCGAAAACGCATCGGGCGGAAGCGCATTACGCACTAAACTTTCAAGCTGCACCTCTCCGAAAGCACCTCTAGATTTTTTATCCCCCAACAATTCTTGAAAACTTACAATATTGGTGGTGAGCCCATCTATCTTCTTCTGAGCTTCATCAATTGTAGAAAGCTGTTTCATAACACGATCAAAGGTATCGTTTGTTTTCTTAAACCCCTCCTCCAAACTTTCTTTTACCTTGCTATCAATATCTTGCAATCTCATATTGAGTAGATTTTTTAATTGATTAGTAGCGCTATCCATAGTGTCACGAATAATTTCACCTTGAATTTTGCCTTGCTCTGAAAGTGTCACATTAAGACGGTCAGTTAACTTATTTAAACTATCATTCAAGCCTACAATCATTTCTCGATGTTTTTCTTCAAGAGCTTTTATCGTCACCGCTTCGGGGGGGCGGTTTTGAAATCGCCATAGCACATAAGCAACTAAAACGCACAAGAGAATAACTAAAATCAGAATAAAATTAAGCATAGATTGATTATAGCGAATGATTGATTTCGGTCATGGGGAAACGTGCTTTTAAATTATCAAAAGAACCCTCAGGAAGTCTTATCAAAAGACTCACTTTATCATCAAAAGCTTTATCTAATACACTGCCATTCATTGAACTTATTACATGAATGTAATTATCTAACTCATTGTAATTTATAGTTAATTTTAATTTAATATATTCAATATAAGGCTCAATCACAGAATGCGTTAAAGCAAGCTTTCCCGTACCGCCATAAGCTCTTGTGAGACCTCCCGTGCCTAAATTAATACCGCCATAATATCGAATGACACCGATTCCACCTGATACGATTTGATGAGCATCAATTAATTGCAATAAGGGTTTTCCAGCAGTGCCAGAAGGCTCGCCCGCATCTGAATAATAGGGCTCAAATCCGTGCTCTGATTTAAGTTGGTAGGCAAAAGCTAAATGGCTTGCATGAGGATGTTCTTTTGCGATTGATTGTAATACACGCAATATATCCTGCTTTGTTTCACCTATAAATGTATATCCAATAAACCTAGATTTTTGAATCGTTTGTTCTTGTATTGAAATACTTTTAAAACAATTCATCCTCTCAATTTAATCCTTCAAGGAGTCCTTGAGCAGATAGCTTTATTTTTTCGCTTGCGGGAATCTTCGGTAGTCCTGGCATCGTCATAAGATCTCCACAGATAGCCACTACAAAACCAGCACCTCTTGCTAATCTTAATTCTCTTATTGTAAGCGTATGATTTTCAGGCGCACCATACGCCTTGGGATCGCTTGAAAATGAATAAGGTGTTTTAGCGATGCAAACTGGTAAATTTGCATAATTTTTTTCAAGTAATGCAAGTTTTTCAAAGGCGCTATCCGAAAACTGTATTTCTTTTGCACGATATATTTTTAAAGCAATGGCTGTAATTTTTTCTCTTAAACTCAAATTATCTTCATATAAAAATTTAAATGTTTTAGGTGTATTTAATTGATCTAAAACAGATTGAGCTAAATTTTGAGCACCTTTGGCACCATCTGCCCAATGCGAACATAAAACAGATTGAAATCCCATCTTATCTATTGAGCCTTGAAGCCAGATCATTTCATTGTCAGTATCAGAATTAAACCGATTGATTGCAACAATAACATCCAAGCCGAAGAGCTCAGAGCAATTCTCAATGTGACGTTTTAGGTTATTAAATCCAACTTCAAGTGCTTTTAAGTTTTCTTGATTTAATTCGGACACGGTTATGCCACCATGAAATTTAAGTGCCCGAATGGTAGCAACTAAAATAATGATGTCGGGCTTGATGCAGGATTGTCTACATTTGATATCAATAAACTTTTCTGCGCCTAAATCGGCGCCAAATCCAGCCTCTGTGATCACATAATCAGCTAATTTTAATGCTGTTTTTGTCGCAACCACTGAATTACAACCATGAGCAATATTTGCAAATGGCCCTCCATGAATAAAAGCAGGGGTTCCATTAAGGGTTTGAACAACATTAGGTTGAAATGCATCTTTTAATAATGCTGTCATAGCGCCTTCTGCTTTTAAATCTTTAGCGTAAACAGACGTTGCGTCTTTTCTTTTTGCAACCTCAATTTCTCCCAACCGATGCTGAAGATCATCTAACGATTCTGCTAAACAAAAAATTGCCATCACTTCACTTGCAACTGTAATATCAAAACCTGTATCTCGATTATTATGATCAAGCTTTAATTCAATATTCCGTAAAGCGCGATCATTCATGTCTAGACATCGTCTAAATGAAATTTGATCAATATCAATATTAAGTGCATTTCCGTGATGAATATGATTATCAATCAATGCGGCTAAAAGATTATTAGCCGATGTAATGGCGTGAAAATCACCTGTGAAATGTAAATTAATTTTATCCATAGGCGCTACTTGCGCATAACCGCCACCTGTTGCACCGCCCTTCATACCGAAGACAGGCCCTAAAGACGGTTCACGAATACACACCACTGCTTTTTTTCCTAACGAAAAAAGTGCGTCAGCCAAGCCAATCGTAGTGGTAGTTTTGCCTTCACCTGCAGGTGTAGGGCTCATTGCGGTCACTAAAATTAGTTTAGATTTTTTATTTTCTTTTAGGTCATTTGTAAAAGAAGCTTTTAATTTAGCACTATAGGCGCCATAGAAATCCAGATCATCTGCCTTGATATGAAGTGATTTGACAATCTCACTTATAGATTTTAGCTGTGCTGCCTGATTAATTTCTAAGTCGGATTTCATTTAATTTCGAGATTCAAATATTATCTTGCTCTAACATCATTTTTTTAATGGTTTGTTTTGTATATTGAGGTGTGAACATTTCAATAAAATCATACATAAACCCCCTTAAAAATACATCACGCCTGATGCCGAGATAAGTTGTACTTGTGGGAAATAAATGACTGACATCAATACTTACAAGCCCTTGATCTCTTTTTGAATCGTAAGCCATCTGAGCAATAAGTCCTATACCTAAACCTAAATTTACATATGTTTTAATCACATCAGCATCAATGGCGGTTAAAACTATATTAGGCGTGAGTCTTGCGTCATGAAAAGCTTTAGAAACAATAGTACTTCCAGTAAATGCATAGTCATAAGTAATAATGGGATAAGTAGCAAGTTTTGCAAGAGAAATTGATTTTTCTTTAGCTAAAGGATGCTTTGCTGGCATGACCAAACAACGATTCCATGTATAACATGGTATACAAAATAATTTTTCGTTTTGACTGATTGATTCTGTAGCTATACCTACGTCCGCCTCACCTTTTACAACCTGATCGGTCACTTGCGTTGGATTTCCTTGGTGAATATTAAGTTTTACTTCTGGATATTTGGTCATAAATGCTTGAACGACGCTCGGTAATTTATAGCGAGCTTGTGTGTGTGTTGTTGCAATTGTTAATTCGCCAGAATTTGAATGGCTAAATTCATCACTGACTTGTTTAATGCTTTTAATTTCGCGTATTACTTCACTAATGCGCTTATAAACATGTTCTCCTGGTTCGGTTAGCCCTACAAGACGCTTGCCATGTCTCAAGAAAATATGAAGGCCTACCTCTTCTTCTAACAATTGAATTTGTTTACTCACACCCGGCTGAGATGTGTGCAGCGCTTCTGCGGCTTTAGATATACTAAAACCATTTTTGACGACCTCATGGATACAACGTAATTGCTGAAGTTTCATGTCTTATTCCAATATAACCAAAAGGTATAACGATAGAATATTATATTATTAATTTATAATATCAAAATTTGCTATATTGACGTCCACTTTAGCATTAAAAAGTTAAATTTATATTAAGGTTGTATGGATATTGGTTTTATATTTTCTGGATTTTTAGTGGGCCTACTTGTAGGCTTAACGGGTGTGGGAGGTGGATCACTCATGACCCCTATTCTTGTCTTATTTTTCCACATCAAACCAGCCCTTGCTGTAGGTACTGATCTTTTTTATGCATCCATCACTAAATCTGTTGGGATATTTGCTCATGGAAAATTAGGCAATATCGATTGGAAAATTGTAAAAAGGCTCATGCTTGGGAGCATTCCAGCCTCTATTTTTACAACCTATTATTTGAGACAAATTGATGTGGCATCGACAGGCGCAGTTGATATCATCAAATTCTACCTGGGTATTGCATTATTACTTACCTCAGTTGCTGTAATCTTTAGGCCGTTTCTTATTGAAAGATCAAAAGCCAGCTTATTAAAAACAGATAATGCAATTGCAATTGCAACCATTCTTTTAGGATTAGTCCTGGGTGGTCTAGTCACCCTCACTTCTGTCGGCGCAGGAGCTCTTGGTGTCACAGCTCTTTTACTGATCTATCCTAGAATAGGCATTACAAAAATTGTTGGAACTGATATTGCGCATGCAGTACCATTAACCCTTGTTGCAGGACTTGGTCATGCAAGTCTTGGTACAGTCGATTATTCTCTACTAGGTGTACTTTTGATTGGCTCAATTCCAGGTATCTATATTGGCAGTCATTTAAGCTCTAAAGTCAGCGAACAATCTGTTCGCTATGTATTGGCTTTAATCCTAATTTACGTAGGCCAAAAACTTATTTTTCATTAAGCATTAAAAAATTATGTATCAGTACGATAATATCGACCAAACTATTGTCAATGAACGCGTTGCACAATTTCGCGATCAAACATCGCGTTATTTAAGTGGCAAACTAACCGATGATGAGTTCAGACCCCTTCGCTTACAAAACGGTCTTTACATTCAACGTCATGCGCCTATGCTTCGCATTGCCATTCCATATGGCCTTTTATCTTCAAAACAACTGCGTAAGTTAGCCGATATTACCGATCGCTTTGATCGTGGATACGGTCACTTTAGTACAAGACAAAATCTACAACTCAATTGGCCTAAATTAGAAGAAACCCCAGATATTTTAGAAGAGCTTTCTAAAGTTGAAATGCATGCTATTCAAACTTCTGGAAATTGTATTCGAAACATCACGACTGACCAATTTGCAGGTGTGGCCCCTGATGAGATTATTGACCCTAGAGCAATCGCTGAAATCTTAAGACAATGGAGTACGTTTCATCCTGAATTTTCGCTTCTACCTCGTAAATTTAAAATTGCAGTATCAGGCAGTAAACAAGATCGGGCGATCGTCCAAGCTCACGATATAGGCCTTGAATTTTATTACGACAAAGAACAAAAGATGGCTATTCGCGTTTGGGTCGGAGGTGGATTAGGTAGAACCCCTATTCTTGGATCTGTTATTCGCGAACATCTCGAATGGGAACATATACTAACTTATTGTGAAGCTATCATTCGTGTTTATAATCTTCATGGTCGTCGCGACAATATCTATAAAGCGCGTATTAAAATTTTGGTGAAAGCTTTAGGTATTGAGGAATTTAAAAAACAAGTTGAAGAAGAATGGCTTCATTTAAAAAATTCACCAAATACGATTAATGAAAATGAATTAAAACGCGTGGCGAAATTTTTTACCACTATGCCTTATGAAAACTTAAGCGATCAAGATGATACTTATGATAAAGCTATTAAAAACAATAAAGCTTTTGCATCTTGGGTAAAGCGATCTGTTCATCCGCACAAACAAAAAGGTTATCGTGCGATTACACTGTCTCTTAAGCCCCATGGTCTAGCACCAGGCGATGCAACTTCAGCGCAAATGAGAATTGTGGCTGATTTAGCTGATCTCTATAGCTTCGGTGAACTTCGTGTATCTCATGAACAAAATCTCATCCTGGCCGATGTAAAACTAAAAGATATTTTTCATATATGGGAAGAAGCAAAAGCGCATCAACTAGCTACACCTAACATTGGCTTGTTAACAGATATCATTTGTTGCCCTGGTGGTGATTTTTGCTCACTTGCTAATGCGAAAAGTATTCCAATTGCAACTTCTATTCAAGAAGCTTTCGATAATCTAGATTATCTCCATGATATTGGAGAACTAGAACTTAATATTTCAGGTTGTATGAACGCATGTGGTCATCATCATATTGGTCATATTGGTGTATTAGGTGTCGATAAAGATGGATCAGAATGGTATCAAGTCACGATTGGCGGCAAACAAGGGAATGATGCAAGTCTTGGGACTGTTATTGGCCCTTCTTTTGCAGCAGAAGAAATGCCAGGAGTTGTTAAAAAATTAATTGATGTGTATATCAAACATCGCAACCCTGAAGAAAGATTTATTGATACCGTTCGGCGTTTAGGCGTGAATCCTTTCAAGGAGTATGTTTATGCCTAATTCACAACTTATCCTAAATCAATC
>RFPQ01000038.1 GCA_009926035.1 Betaproteobacteria bacterium | reverse complement strand
ATTTTAGGTTACGGCATCTTAGGTGGTATCGCAGCTTATTCTGTGAATAATCTAGCTTGGTTTTCAAATCAAACGATGTCGCTTCATCCTATCTGGACATTTTTTCATGGCATTATTTTTGTATTGGGTTTTGTGATGTTGCTTTATGCAAAGCAACCTCAATGGATTGATTATATGGGTAAATCTATTTGGAATAAAATACAAAAAATTTCTAAAACGTTAAGAAGTAGTTTTTTATTAGGATTGCTCTGGTCTTTCATGCCATGCGGACTTTTGTATTCCGCATTGCTTGTTGCAGCTCTTACTTTAAATATTTTAAATGGCTTTCTTTCTATGATGTTTTTTGCATTAGGCACAAGTATCTCTCTAATAGTGAGCCCAATCATTTGGTTAAAGATAAAAAATGGAAAATTATGGCTCAATGAAATACAAGGAATGCGTATAGCAGGGTTACTTCTTATGATTGCTGCATCTTGGGCAATCTGGATGGATTTAATTCATCCCATGAAATTATGGTGCCAATAAAAAACCCCTACGTTTGAAGGCAGGGGTTCAAGGAAAATGCTAGTGGACCTAGCATTATTTACTACTAGAATTTCTTACCAATACCAAAGCTTACAACCCATGGGTCAACGTCAAGATCGTCAATTTTTGAAGTCGTATTGACGTCTGTGCTAAACCAGATTTTCTTCACATCAAAGTTGACTAACCATTTGTTTTGGAGATTGTAATCGACACCTGCTTGAAGTGCTGGACCAAACATATTTCTATCAACGGTAATGCCTGTCGTACTTAAATTTAAATTTCTATCTATCGCTCTGATATAGGACAAACCTGCTCCAACATAAGGGTCAACTGTTTGATCAGGATTAAAATGCCATTGTGCAGTTAATGTCGGAGGCAGGAGATTAATACTACCTAATTTGCTTACAGATCCATCATTTGCAATTGCATTTACATCATGTCTTGTACCTGTAGCCAAAATAAGTTCAGCAGCTATATTTTTTGTAAAATAGTATGAGAAGTCAATTTCTGGAATTGTATTGCTATCGACTTCTAATTTTTGGTATCCACTTAAATTAAGATGACTTGATTCGTCAGGTGCAATGTGAGTTGCTCTTAAACGAACAACCACATCACCCTTTTCAGCAAAAGATAGGGCTGGTGCCATTAAGCCAGCAACTAAAATGGCAATGAGTGATTTTTTCATAATATTTCCCTATTAATAACAGGGTAATTTTATGGTTTATAAGAGAAGAAAGACTTGATGTAGATCAAATCAAAGCTATTTAAGGGAATTGAGACGATCTCGTAACAGGGATAAGTCATAACCTGCATTTTGAGTTTTACTCAAAATATCATCAATAGGTAATGTTTTTGCATGAGACAGAGCCCAAAGTGTTGAACATCTTGTACCTGTTCGACAATAAGCAAAAACAGGTTTTTGGGCTACTTCAAAGTAACAGCCAAATTGAGCAATGTCAGCATCTGAAATTTGTCCGCCCACGACAGGCTGATGAATGGCTTTTATACCTAAATTTTGAGCTTCTTTTTCGATGATTGAAAAAGCTAGCTGGCCCTCAGACTCTTGGTCAGGACGATTGCAAAAAATAGTTTTGTAGCCTTGGGCATGAATTTCTTTTAAGTCTTCGATCGTAATTTGATCAGAGACAGTGAGTTCGTTATTTATTTTTGCAAATTTCATAACTTCATTCTACTTTAAAAAAATGCCTAGTAGGTCATTTAAGAATTGCTGACCCAAAACTGTTGGCTTAATCACTTCGTGATCTATGCTAATTAATTTTTTATCTATCGCAGTTTTAAGTTCTTTATCAATAGATGAAATAATTAACCCAGTTTTTTCTTCAAAACTTTGAATAGTAAATCCATCAATCAGGCGTAAATGATTCATCATAAATTCAAAAGCCAAATCATTATCATGAATGATGGTTTCTGACTCAATCATATTTTGTGAATTTACTTTTTCCATATATTGTTTTGGATTCTTGTAGCGACTCTCCCGTGTCATTTTGTCATGAAATGAAAGTTTGCTATGAGCGCCTGCGCCTATACCTAAGTAATCTCCAAATTGCCAATAATTCAAATTGTGCTGACATTGTGATTTAGGTTTTGCAAAAGCAGATATTTCATAATGTTTATAACCATTTTCACCTAAAATAGTTTCAATAGTTTCTTGCATCACAGCGCTCTCATCATCTAAAGGTAATTGAGGAGGATGCTTAAAAAATAAAGTATTTGGTTCTATGGTTAAATGGTAAAAAGATAAATGCCGTGTATTAAAAGAAGTTGCCGTTTTGGCATCATCTATCGCTTCATCTAATGTTTGATGAGGTAATGCGTACATTAAATCTAAATTCACTTCATCAAAATGATGCATCGCAATTTCAATACCTTTTTTAGCTTCTTGACTATTGTGAATGCGACCCAATGATTTGAGATGCATATCATTGAATGATTGAATACCAAGGGAAACTCTTGTCACACCAGCGTCTTTATAGCCTTCAAAGTGATTGGTATCAATCGTGCCTGGATTGGCTTCAAGTGTAATTTCAGCATCATATAAGATGGGCGTGAGTGCACGCACTTGACTTAAAATTTTGTGAATACCTTTCCCACTAAAAAGACTTGGTGTCCCACCACCAAAAAAAATCGAATGAATTTTTCTACCCCAAATTTTAGGTAGCGAGTATTCAAGATCTTTAATAAGTGCATCCACATAGATAGATTCCATGTCAGTAAAGTTTTGCTTTTCTTTATGTTCATGTGAATTGAAATCACAGTAGGGACATTTTTTTACACACCAAGGAATGTGAATATAAAGCGAAAGCGGGGGTGGAATAGTGAGTCTTGAAGTTTGACTCATAGACGATTTACTTATTTTTTAAATAAGGATTAATAAGATCATCAACCATTTGATGAAGCACTTCTTTCATTTGCTTTTCTGAAACTTCCATTAATAAACCATCTTCAATAGCATCTTGAGAAAGCTGTTTTAGTTCATCAAAATTTTCTTTCATCACCTTAATTTTTTCTGTACATGACACGACTGTTTCGTCATCACGAACCCAAATAGGCCATTTATTTTTTGATTTATCCATAAATCTGATTTAGTTTTAATTTAAGTTTTTGTAATGCTTGTCCGCGATGACTAATTCTGTTTTTAATGTCTGAAGATAATTCTGCCACAGCTTTTTCAGTCATATGATCTAAAAATAAAGGATCATAACCAAAACCACCGGAACCACGAGGTACTTTTAGAATTTCTCCATGCCAAATACCTTCAACAATAATGGGTTCCGGATCAAATTCATGTTTTACAAAAACAATGACACATGTGTAATGTGCTTTTCGGTTTAATTCGTTTTCTAAACTTTTTAAAAGTTTTTCATTATTTTTTTGATCTGATGAAGGCTCACCTGCATACCGAGCAGATAAAACACCTGGTTTACCATCAAGCGCATCGACACAGATGCCTGAATCATCCGCAATTGCAGGAAGTTTTGATAAACGGCTTGCATGCCTTGCTTTAGTAAGTGCATTTTCAACGAATGTATGAAAAGGCTCTTCAGCTGCTTCAATTTTAAAGTGTGATTGAGGCAGTATCTCAACGTTCATATCATCCAAAATCGACTGAATTTCGATGAGTTTTTTGGCATTGCTTGTTGCAATGACGATTTGTTTCTTCATGAAATTACTTTAAAACGTTTTTTTGTAATTGAATAAGTTCTTTGATGCCTTCTGCTGCAAGATCAGACATTTGATCCATCATCTCGCGAGAAAAAGGGGTGCCTTCGGCAGTACCTTGAATTTCCACAAAACCACCTGAGCCTGTCATCACAATATTCATATCTGTGTCGCAAATTGAATCTTCCGAATAATCTAAATCTAATAAAGGCTTTCCTTCATGAAGGCCGACAGATATAGCTGCCACAGCATCAATCAAGGGGGATTCGGAAATGAGCTTTTGATTCATTAAATGCGAAATCGCATCGTGAACCGCGACATAAGCCCCTGTGATACTTGCAGTGCGGGTCCCACCGTCAGCTTGAATCACATCACAATCAATTTGAATCGTGCGTTCACCAAGTTTTTTTAAATCAATAATGGCTCTTAAGCTTCGTCCAATAAGACGTTGAATTTCTTGAGTCCGACCCGATTGTTTTCCACGCGCAGCTTCACGATCCATTCTAGATCCTGTTGATCTTGGAAGCATCCCATATTCCGCTGTGATCCAACCTTGATTTTGGCCCTTTAAAAAAGAAGGTACTTTTTCATCAATACTTGCAGTGCATAACACATGGGTATCACCAAATTTAATTAAGACAGAACCTTCAGCATGTTTTGTGTAATGCCTAATAATTTCAACCGGTCTTAATTGGTTGTGAGCGCGTTGATTTAATCTCATGATCATCTTCCTCAATAGAAGTCATCATTATAAGCTAGCTTTAATTGATTGATATCTTGTCATTTAAAGGTTTTAGTCGCAAATGCAACTATAGATTGATAAAATGAACCTTAAACATTGAATTGGATACCTTATGGCTTTAAGCATGACCGGTTTTTCTTTTAAGGAGGCAGATACAGAACAGGGTATTTTGCTCCTTGAATTTCGGTCTTTAAATAATCGATATTTAGAGCTCCAAGTTAAACTAGATGAATCTTTAAGGTCTTTTGAGCCCATGATTCGCGATCTAATATCTGCGGAAATTAAAAGAGGCAAAGTAGATTGCAGAATTTATTTCAAATCTAAAACGCATGCGCTCGATGTTAAAAACGTAGATCCGATTAAGTTAAAACAGCTCGCAAGTTCGGTGGATGAAATTGCAAAACATTTTTCTCATGTACAGCCGATTAATGCGTTCGATATATTAAAAACAAGCGAGATCATGCACGATCAATCGGTTAATATGAACTTGCTTGAACAAGACCTTAAAAAAAATCTTAAAGAATCGCTGATCGAAATTCAAGCATCTAAAGCACGCGAAGGTGAAAAGTTACAAAAGATTTTATTAGATAAATTAAAGGATGTTGAAGGGCTTGTAGTTGAAGCCAAAAAAATCTTGCCTGTTTTAATCAAAGAGTATCAAACTAAAATAGAAAATAAATTTAAAGAAGCATTAATCGCAATCGATGATGACCGATTAAAACAAGAGTTTCTTATTTTTATTCAAAAGATGGATATTGATGAAGAGCTTAATCGTATTACATCGCATATCGACGAAGTCAGGCGCTTACTTAAAACAGATGGTGCAATCGGTAAAAAACTAGACTTTATGATGCAAGAACTTAATCGCGAAGCGAATACTCTGGGTTCAAAATCGATATCACCTAAAACTTCACAAATATCAGTTGATTTAAAAGTTTTGATTGAGCAAATGCGCGAACAAATTCAGAATATTGAATAATCATGATTAAAGAAAATATATGAGCCAAGCCCACTTATTTATTATTGCAGCAGCTTCAGGTGCCGGTAAAACGACACTCGTAAAAGCCCTATTAAATAAAGACAAAGATCTTCAGGCCTCTGTGTCTCATACCACACGTAAGCCGCGTCCGGGAGAAGTAGATGGCGTGGATTATCATTTTGTTGATGAAGCCACCTTTTTAGATTTAAAGAGGAAAGGCGAATTTTTAGAGTCTGCCGAATGTCATGGTGGTATGTATGGCACCAGTAAAAAATCAGTTCAGACTATTCTTGATCAAAAGAAAGATGTAGTTTTAGAAATTGATTGGCAAGGTGCTCAAGCCCTTAAAGCTCAGTTTAAAGAGGCCGTTTCAATTTTTGTATTGCCACCTTCTGTTGAAACATTAGCTGAAAGATTAAATAACCGCGGACATGATAGTGATGAGACGATTGCAAAAAGACTCGCGGTTGCACGAGAAGAGATGAGCCATGTAGATGAGTTTGATTATGTTACAATCAATGATGACTTTGAAGTAGCGCTCCATGATCTTATGGCTATTATTCGATCTACTCGATTAATGTGCCATATTCAGCTTACACGACATAGCCATTTAATTAAAAACTTGACTTGAAATTTGGAGAAATAACATGGCACGAATTACAGTAGACGATTGCTTAGAAGTGATTCCTAATCGCTTTAAACTTACGCTAGCTGCCGCATACCGCGCAAGACAATTAGCCAATGGTGCTGAAGCATTAGTGAGCACCCATGGTTTAAGAGACAAGCCTACGGTATTAGCATTAAGAGAAATTGCAGCAGGTAAAGTTGGTCTTGATATCTTAAATAGAAAAACAACGTACTAATTTCTAAAATAGGGCGTCAAGCCCCTTCAAGATTAAAGATCATGGCTAGTACCGCTCATTTCAATAAAGCGGGTGCTCAAAAAATACCGCCACCCCCGTTACTGCCTGTTGATAACGAAGAGTCTGAACTCACAATTCTTCTCAAGACTTATTTAAAAACAAAAGATATCCAAAAAATATGGGATGCCTATCGGTTTAGTGAAGAAGCGCATCATGGTCAATCTCGACGAAGTGGTGAGCCATATATTGTTCATCCAGTCGCCGTAGCTTGCACATTAGCAAGACTTCACCTTGATGCTCCCACAATCCTTGCCGCACTCCTTCACGATGTTGTTGAAGACACAACGATCACCAATAAAGAAATCGAAAAAAAATTTGGTAAACAAGTTTCTGTATTAGTGGATGGTTTGTCAAAGCTCGACAAAATTGAATTTCAAGATGCCACACAAGCACAAGCAGAAAACTTTAGAAAAATGTTATTGGCGATGTCGAATGATGTCCGCGTCATTTTAGTGAAGCTCGCGGATCGTCTTCATAATATGCAAACCTTAGATGTTTTAAGACCTGAAAAACAGAAACGTATCGCGCAAGAAACGCATGATATTTATGCGCCCATTGCAAATCGATTGGGCTTAAATACCATTTATCAAGAACTTGAAGATTTAAGTTTTAAACATCTATATCCTATGCGCTATCGCGCAATTCAAAAAGCTATGAAAGCCTCTCGAGGAAATCGTCGTGAAGTAGTTGAAAAAATTACGGCGGCAATTCAACAAAAACTCCTTGAGATGA
>RFPQ01000037.1 GCA_009926035.1 Betaproteobacteria bacterium | reverse complement strand
ACTTCTGCGGGATACGTGTTAAACCATAAAAATCCTAGGCCAGCACCCGCCATCGCAGTACAAAATATAGCCAATTCACCAGCGCCACTTATATAAGGAATACCTAAATATTTTGCTATCACAAAATTACCTGCAACATAAGCAAATACACCTAAAGCGCTTGCAACTAGAACTGCTGGCATAATCGCCAACCCATCAAGTCCATCTGTAAGATTTACTGCATTACTGCTTCCTACAATGACGATATAACTCAAGAGAATAAAAGTAAGTCCATTCATCGAAAAGCTTACATCTTTAACGAAAGGTAAAATAAGTGATGTTTCTTGAGGAGTAACTGCGTTAGACCAAAGATAAATCGATGCACCAAGGCCTATGATTGACTGCCATATGTATTTTTGACCTGCACTAATACCATTAGGATTTTTATAAATCACTTTTTTTAGGTCATCTATAAATCCTATAAGGCCAAAGCCAAGAGTAACAATCAATAATACCCAAATATAGTTATTTTTTATATCTGCCCACAATAAAGTCGACACTATAATCGATACTAATATTAAACCACCGCCCATAGTGGGTGTACCTGTTTTAATAAGATGGTCTTTGGGGCCATCTGATCTAACAGCTTGACCTATGTTGTATTGATTCAATTTCATAATTAACCATGGGCCAAATGCAAAAGAAATGACTAGTGATGTCATAGTGGCCATCACCGCTCTTAATGTAATGTAATTAAATACATTAAATCCGTGAATTTCTTTTGCTAAAAATTTAAATAATTCAAGCAACATAATTTTTATCTTTCTTAAAAATTTTAAGTAAGCGCATCTACCACTTCTTCCATTTTCATAAAACGTGAACCTTTAACAAGTACACATGAATTTCTTCTTATTATTGATTTGACATACTGAATAAGTTCTTTTTTATTATCAAACCATTTCGCATTACCATTACATTTATCAATCGTATGTTTAGTTAATTTACCTATACCTACCACATCTAATATTTTCTTTTTATTGATATGATTCGCGATAGAAGCATGATATTGTGCTGCTTTTTTGCCGAGCTCACCCATATCTCCAATTATTAAAATTTTTTCATAACCTTGATTAGCTAATACATCAATTGCCGCGCGCATAGACTCTGGGTTTGCATTATAAGTATCATCAATTACCATTGATCCATTAAAGCCTTTTTTAATCTCTAATCTTCCATGAACTGGTCTTATAGCCTCAATACCTTTTTTAATTGTTTTTAATGGGATCTTAAGTGCAATCGTTGAGGCAATTGCAGCAAGTGCATTTTTTAAATTATGCTCACCTTGTAATTTCACTTTAATATCAATTGAGCCTTTAGGCGTGTGAATTTGAGAAATACCTTGCGTTGTTTTCTTAGGGTAAATGTCAGATTTTTTGCTCAATCCAAATGAAATGATATTTTTAGTTTGGGCTGCATTTTTCATTAGACTATAAAACTCGTCATCTCGATTTATGATCGCAGTGCCATCTTTTTTCAAGCCTTCAAATATTTCTGATTTTGCTTTTGCAATTCCTTTTTTAGATCTAAAAAATTCGATATGTGCTTCAGCTATATTTGTAATTACTGCGATGTCCGGTTTTGCAATCTTACTTAAATAACTAATTTCACCTTTATGGTTCATACCCATTTCAACTACAGCGCATTTTTGTATTTTTTCTATATTTAATAGAGATAAAGGCAAGCCAATATCATTATTAAAATTTCCCTGGCTCATAAGAAGCTTCTTCTTGCTTTTGAGATGTGATGTAACAATGCTACTAATCATTTCTTTTGTCGTTGTCTTACCATTACTGCCAGTAATAGCGACTAAAGGTATTTTTGATTGTGACTTCCAATATTGAGCTATCTTTCCTAAAGCTTCACGGCCATTTTTTACAACAATTTTATTTTTTATGTCTTTTTGATTGGTCGAGACAATTGCAGCAATAGCACCTTTTTGAATAGCGCTTGAAGCAAAATGATCCCCATTAAATTTTTCACCCTTAATGCCTATAAAAAGATCATTCTTACAAATGTCATTACTATTAATAGAAATACGCTTAATCCTTTTTTTAAGCAGAACTGCATCTCCATGATAAGTTCCACCAACAATTTTTTTAATCTGATTTAAAGTAAGGTTCATTCAGTGCGTCTTATACCTTTTAAGTGCTTTTTTTGCATATTTTTGATCGCTAAATGGATATCTAACCCCTTTAATTTCTTGATAAATTTCATGACCCTTCCCAGCTATAAGAATCACATCATTTTTTTTAGCATGTTTAATTGCCTTTTTTATGGCGTTATGTCTATCGAATTCAATATGATAAGAACCTTTCATATGTTTACTAATTTCATTAATAATATTTTTAGGGTTTTCATTTCTTGGATTATCTGACGTAATAAAATTGATATCGGCTATTTTGGAAGCTACTTCTGCCATATCTTTTCTTTTTCCTGTATCTCTCTCTCCGCCGCAACCAAATATACAAATAAGATTGCCATCAGTTTGTTTTTTAAGAGTTTCAAGTGCTTTTTTTAAAGCATCTGGTGTGTGAGCATAATCAACAAAGATTTTAGGTGTATTTTTAGAGCCTATTCTTTGCATTCTTCCTGGCACTTGAGAGATAAAACTTATTTGTTTAACAATTTTTTGTATTGAATAACCAGATGCAATTAATGAAGCAATTACTGCCAATAAGTTATAAACATTAAACTCTCCAACTACAGGAGCTTTAACTTGATATATTTGTGTTTTGTATTTAATTTGAAAAGACGTACTTAAATTTGAATATTCAATCTCTGTCGCTCTAATATCACCAGTTTTTATTCCGTAACTTAAAACTTTAGTTTTATTTTTGACGAGCAAGGTTTTAAGTTTTTTTCCATATAAATCATCGATATTAATAACAGCAACTTTTATCGATGGGAAAAAAAATAACTTTTTCTTTTCATTAAAATAATTTTTAAAATTGAGATGATAATCTAAATGATCTCTTGTTAAATTTGTGAATAAGGCAATATCAAAAAGAATACCGTTCACTCTTCCCTGAGATAAGGCATGTGATGAAACTTCCATCACTGCTGATTTTATTCTCTTGTCTTTAAATTGTTTTAAGATGCGATGATTAGATATTGCATCAGGAGTTGTATATTCATGCAATTTTAATTTTTTGTATCCATATCCGAGCGTTCCTATTAGGCCTGATTTTTTGCCCATAAGATTTTGTATTTCTGCTATCCAGAAAGCACATGATGTCTTACCATTTGTGCCGGTAATGCCAATTGTATGTAACTGCTTAGAGGGTTCTTTAAAAAATGTGTGAGCAATTTCACCTTCTTTAGCTTTCAAATTCTCTATAGGGTAATGGTTTACACTCCATGATTTTTTCCATATAAAATTTTTTTTTTCATAGAGTATTACTTTGGCACCTTTTTTAATGGCTGCTTCTATATAATTTCTACCATCATGATGCGCCCCAGGATAAGCTAGAAATAAAGAATTCTTTTTTGTATGTCTACTATCGTTTGATATATCAGAGAGATGATGTCCAATTTTTTTTAATACATTGTTCATATCGTTTCTTTTGAACTACCTTTATCTTGCGGTATAACTTTATTTTGAGTTTTTATATCCTGTGGAATTTTTAATATTTTCATGACATCGGCCATCACGCTACTAAACACTGGCGCTGCTACAACTCCTCCGTAATGGCTTCCAAGACTTGGCTCATCTATCATCACTGCCATAATAATTCTTGGATTGGAAGCTGGGGCTAAGCCTATAAATGAGCCTATATTTTTATTCTTTTCATAAGCTCCATTTGCTCCAATTTTTTCAGCTGTACCTGTTTTACCTGCAACTCTATATCCCATAATTTTTGCATTACCTCCAGTACCTTCCTCAACAACTTGCTCCATCATTTCCACCATTGTTCTAACTGTTTGCTTCGAGAATACTTTTGTTCCCATAGGCGCCTCTTCTTTTTTGAACATTGTTACTGGCTTCATTTCTCCATCATTGGCAAAAACTGTATATGATTGCGCTAATTGAAGAAGTGTTAAATTAATACCATGTCCAAAAGATATAGTTGCTTGATCTACTTTTCCCCAATTTTTATAATCACGAATTCTTCCAGATACTTCTCCGGGAAATCCAACCCCTGTTTGAATTCCAAAACCTACTTTGTTAAAAGTTGACCATAAATTTTTAGGTGTTTGCATTAATCCAATTCTTGCTGCTCCAACATTAGAAGATTTTGCAATAACTTCTGAAACTGTCATAAAAGGTTTTGTTTCATCTGCGTGAGCATCATGAATTGTAGCTGATCCAATTTTCATAAATCCTGAGGAAACTTCTACTAATGAACTAGGATTAAGTATTCCTGCATCTAATGCTGAAGACACAGTGAATGGTTTAATTGTTGATCCTGGTTCGAATACATCTGTCACAGCTCGATTTCTTGTAGGGCCTGCACCTTCATTAAGATTATTTGGATTGTATGAGGGGAAATTAGCCATAGCTAATATTTCCCCTGTTTTGGCATCTAATACTATAGCTGAGCCCGCTTTGGCTTTATGAGTCTCAATTGATTTAGCTAACTCTCTATAAGTTAAATATTGAATTCTTGAGTCGATTGAAAGTTTTATGTCATGGCCATCTTGTGGCAATTTAACTTCTTGGAGGTCATCAACAATTTTTCCTGCGTTATCTTTAATTACTTTTTTACTACCGAGCTTACCTGAAAGGAATTTATTTTGAGCAAGCTCAATACCTTCTTGCCCAATATTATCGAGATTAGTAAATCCAACCAAATTCGCTGTGACATCTGCAGCTGGATAAAATCTCTTAAACTCTTTTTGAAAAAATATTCCTGGTATTTTAAGTGCTTGGAGTCTTCTTGCATCTTCAGGTGAAATCTGTCTCTTGAGGTATATAAATTCCTTTTTATTATTGAGTAGTTTTCTATCAACCTCATCGCTACTTAACTTAAGAATATTTTCTAATTCTAATTTTTGATCTTTATTTATTATAACGTTCGGTGGATTTGCCCACACTGACTCGACTGGACTGCTTATCGCTAAAATATCTCCATTCCTATCTGTAATTTTTCCTCTATCCGCATAAAGAGAAATTACTCTTGTACTTGTTGCATTTCCTTTTGATTGCAAAAAGTTTTTATCCAAACTTTGTAAATATAGCGCTCTAAATATAAGCGTTAAAAATCCAGCTAAAAATAAAAGTAGAATTAATCTTCTGCGAATTCCGGAAAGTTCGAAGAATGTTTTTTCAACCTTATTGTTTATAAATAAACTCAAGGATGCTCCAACAAAATAATTTTTTTAGGCTCAGGACTTTTCATCTTCAATGATTTCTTGGCTATATCTTCAATTCTTCCATGCATCGCCCACGTACTTTGTTCTAGCTGAAGCTGGCTATATTCCGCATTTAACTTTTGTCCAATCTCTTTTTGTTGTCCAAGCTCAAAATATAATCTTCTTGACTGATGTTGAGAATTTACTTTTGCAAGAGCCATAAGCACGATTACAAAAAATAAAATGAAGTTTATTTTTGTCATCTAATATACGGTCCTCTCAGCTACTCGCATGATTCCACTCCTCGATCTTGGGTTGTTTTTTACTTCATCATCACTTGGTCGTATAGGTTTTGTCACAATATTTAATCGAGGCTTTGGCAATTCTTCACTTCTAATTGGGAAATTGGAAGGTAACGTATCTCTATTTTTTTCATCATTAATAAACTGTTTCACAATTCTGTCTTCGAGAGAATGAAAACTAATCACTACCATGATGCCGCCTGTTTTTAGTCGATCTAAGATTTTAGGCAATACTGCTTTTAATTCTTCAAGTTCTTGATTGATGAAGATCCTCAATGCTTGAAATGTTCTTGTTGCAGGATCTTGTCCAATTTCTTTTTTGGGCATATGGTCCGCGACAATTTTTGCAAGCTGTTTTGTCGTTTCAATCGAACCTAATTTATCCCTCTCTTCAATAATTGCAGTTGAAATTCTTCTAGCAAATTTTTCTTCACCATATTCTTTTAAAATCTTTTCTAATTCTTTCTGTTCAATATCTTTCAAGACTTCTGCTGCTGTGAGGCCTTTCGTCTGATCCATACGCATATCCAAATGACCATCAAATCTAAAACTAAAGCCACGATCACCCTTGTCAATTTGCGGTGATGAAATACCTAAATCAAGAAGCACACCATCTACCTTCGAAATACCTTTAGCTTTTAAAACTTCATCAATCTCTGAAAAATACGCGTGCACGATTTCAAATCTTGCATCTTTAATTTTTAAACCTTCTTCATACGCAGTTTTATCTCGATCGATCGCGATTAATCTGCCTTCTTGGTTTAATTTTTCTAAAATTAATTTACTATGACCACCTCGCCCAAAGGTGCAATCTACATAGACGCCATCCTTCTTTAAAACTAGATGCTCAACTGCTTCATGTAAAAGGACAGTAATGTGCTCATGATTTGAATTACTTTGCGCTTGATTCATGAGTTATTAAATTAATTAGCATTATTAAAGGGAGAATCCTTCGAGTTCAATCGGCATACTTGAAGCATCTTGTTGTGTAGCATTTTGCATTTGTTGATTCCAAGCTTCTCTATCCCAAAGCTCAAAATGACTACCTTGACCCACTAACATGGCTTGCTTATCTATGCTTGCAAATTCTCTTAATACCTGGGATAGGAGTAATCGCCCTGCTGTATCGAGAGCTATGTCTTCCGCATAACCCACGAGTAATCTTTGCAAAGCACTCGATTTTTTATCAAAGCTCGAAAATGCCATGATTTTTGACTGGATAGGCTCCCAGGCCATTTGAGGGTAAATCAATAAACATCCGTGAGGGTGTGCTGTAATGACTATGTCACCTGAAGATTGGACGAGCAAAACCTCTCGATGCTTAGTTGGCATTGCCATCCTACCTTTAGCATCAATATTCAAGAGATTAGCGCCTCTAAACATAATTCCTGACCCATCGTTCAATTCAAAAAAAGTGGGAAATTACTAAATACCCTTAGTTCTACTTAGAAATTTCCCACAAAAAACCACTTTTTTCCACTAATGACACTATAGATAAA
>RFPQ01000036.1 GCA_009926035.1 Betaproteobacteria bacterium | reverse complement strand
GAACTTCATGAAGCAGGAAATCGATCATATAGGGCTAATCGTCTTGTGTCAATGATTAGCCCTACTGATTTTATAGCTATTTGTTGTCAGTTTTATGACAAGAAACGATTTATAGCTTTTCGTTGAGCGCTGTTTCGAGTTTGTTTTGATCCACGACGAAACCACGAATACCTTCTGAAAGTTTTTCAGTTGCCATAGCATCTTCATTCAATGAGAAACGGAATTCATCTTCAGTCATTTTGGCAGGAGCTGCTTTTGAAGCTCCACCGTCTTTAAGAACGCGAGGTAAGTCGCCTTGTGTTGCTTCAAGCTCTTGAAGAAGATTTGGAGCGATCGTTAGACGATCACAACCTGCTAGCGCTGTAATTTCTCCAATATTTCTAAAAGAAGCACCCATCACAACAGTTTTATAACCATGTTCTTTATAGTATGCATAAATCTTGCGAACAGATATCACACCCGGATCTTCTTCTGATGAATAGGTATTACCTGTTTTAGCTTTGTACCAGTCAAGGATGCGACCTACGAATGGTGAAATAAGGAATACACCGGCTTCAGCACAAGCGCGCGCTTGGCCAAACCCAAAAAGAAGCGTTAAGTTACAGTTAATACCTTCTTTTTCTAAAATTTCACCTGCTTTAATGCCTTCCCATGTGGAAGCTAATTTAATAAGTACGCGATCTTTCTTAACGCCAGCTTCTTCATATAGACCAATTAATTTACGTCCTTTTTTAACCATTGCATCAATGTTGAAAGATAAGCGCGCATCCACTTCAGTAGAAATACGACCAGGAATATGTTTAAGAATCTCAAGACCGACAAGCACAGCTAACTTATCAGCCGCATCTTCAATTTGTTGAGCTTTGTTACTGCTTTTTGATTTTGCATAAGCAATAGCTTCTTTAATCATAGGCTCACATTGAGGAAGAGTACTGGCCTTTAAGAGTAAAGATGGATTTGTTGTTGCATCATAAGGTTTCACTGTTTTAATTGCTTCTACGTCACCTGTGTCCGCAACGATCGTTGTCATGCCTTTTAATTGTTCTAATAATGTTGCCATTGCTTTAAATCTCCAAAAAATGATGTCTTCGAAATCGGATCTGAAATTATATATGAATTGACAGGCAATCTAGAAGATTCATCAGATGTTTTATGGGTAAACATGTATTTTTTTGAGCTTATTTAATAGCAATATGACTCAAATAATGAGTTAAATTATGAGTTATGTATATTTAACGTATTTTAAGTGATTTTGAATACATTTTAAATACAATTAAGATCATTTTATTTAATCTAACCTCTATTTAAAGTCACTTAAGCAAATTTCGCCGTCCTCCATCAATTTCACTAATTCATAAGACTCAGGATTCAGATGACAATAAGGTGTTAATTTGGCAAAATGACGTCTTTTTATGGCATCTCACATCTAAAGATTTTTAGTTAACCGTCTTTGTCGTGAAAACCAACTAAACTTTAAAGCAGTATTACTAAAGATTAAATTCTTAAGTTCTTCAAGTTATTAACCTAAGGGCCTTTATGTCAGCACATGTCATTCCATTAGAAAATCTTCGTAATACAGATGTTGGCTCTGTGGGAGGAAAGAATGCGTCATTAGGTGAAATGATTTCACAGCTCAATGCAAAGGGTGTCAGAGTCCCTACTGGCTTTGCAACGACAGCATTAGCATTCAGAGAATTTCTAGCCCACAATAAACTCGACGATAAGATTGCAGATGAACTAAAAACTTTAAATACAGATGATACGGATGCGCTTGCTGTCAGCGGTAAAAAAATTAGACAATGGATTATTGACACACCCTTCCCCACTTCTTTAGAAAAAGCGATTGAAGAAAATTACACGCGACTCACAAAGAACTCTACTGAAGGCACTACTTTTGCGGTGAGATCTTCTGCTACAGCAGAAGATCTCCCTGATGCCTCTTTTGCAGGCCAACAAGAAAGCTTTTTAAATATTCATGGTGTTGAAAATATTAAACATGCAATTAAAGAAGTATTTGCATCGCTCTATAACGACCGCGCCATTTCTTATCGTGTACACAAAGGTTTTGTTCATGCTGATGTTGCTATTTCAGCAGGCGTCCAACAAATGGTAAGAAGTGATATTGGCTGCTCTGGTGTTATGTTTACGATCGACACTGAATCAGGATTTAAAGATGTAGTATTTATCACTGCCTCTTATGGCTTAGGTGAGACAGTGGTTCAAGGCGCTGTCAACCCCGATGAGTTTTACGTTTTCAAACCCCTTCTAAAAGAGGGAAAGCCTGCGATTGTTAGAAGATCTATTGGATCCAAAAAAATTAAAATGGTGTTCAGTGATGCTACACAAGCTGGAAAAAGCACACATACTATTGATGTAGATCCTAAAGAAAGCGATTCATTTAGCTTAAACGATGAGGATATTCTCGAGCTTGCTCAATATGCTGTAACCATTGAATCACACTACGGATGTCCTATGGATATTGAATGGGGCAAAAATGGATTAGACGGAAAAATTTACATTCTTCAAGCAAGGCCTGAGACTGTTAAATCTCAATCAAAAAATACAGTTGAAGTTTTTAAATTAAAAGGAAGTGGTAAAGCAATTGTCGCTGGACGAGCAGTGACACAAAAAATTGGTGTGGGTCCAGTTCGTATTGTAAAAGATCCTTCTGAAATGCATGCTGTTCAACCTGGTGATGTATTGGTCGCAGATATGACTGATCCTAACTGGGAACCAGTCATGAAGAGAGCTTCAGCACTTGTTACCAACCGTGGTGGTCGAACATGTCATGCTGCTATCATTGCACGAGAGCTCGGTATTCCAGCGATTGTAGGTAGTGTCAATGCGACTGAACTTTTACAAGATGGAGACATGGTAACCGTCTGTTGCTCAGAAGGTGAAACTGGCCTTGTTTTCCAAGGCGCACTTGAATACGAAGTTAATACTGAAAAAGAAACTGTCCTTCCAACACCGCCAGTTAAAATCATGATGAACGTAGGTAATCCTGATATGGCATTTACGTTTGCACAAACTCCAAATGATGGCGTGGGTTTAGCGCGTTTAGAATTTGTCATCAATAATATGATCGGTATTCATCCGAAAGCGATATTAAATTATTTAGCGATGCCACAAGATATTCAAAAACAAATTACACATCGTGCACGCGGCTATCTAAATCCGAAGCAATTTTATATCGATAAAGTGGCTGAAGGGGTTGCAACAATTGCGGCAGCATTTTACCCAAAACCAGTCATTGTAAGAACTTCTGATTTCAAATCTAATGAATATAAAAAGTTAGTGGGTGGAGACATTTACGAACCTGATGAAGAGAATCCAATGATCGGATTTAGAGGTGCGGCGCGTTATATGTCAGAAGACTTTAAAGAATGTTTCGTCATGGAATGCCAAGCCATGAAAAAAGTAAGAGAAACTTTTGGTTTAACGAATGTAGAAATTATGATTCCATTTGTTCGAACTCTAGATGAAGCGAAAGAAGTGACATCTATTATGGCAGCTAACGGACTTAAACGGGGCGACTATGGACTTCGTTTAATTATGATGTGTGAAGTGCCATCAAATGCAATTTTAGCTGAAGCATTTCTTGAATACTTTGACGGCTTCTCAATAGGATCAAATGATTTAACACAACTTACACTAGGCACTGATCGGGACTCAGGCATTTTGGCGGATGGTTTTGATGAAAGAAATGATGCTGTGAAGTCACTTATCCAAATGGCAATCACTGCAGCCAAGAAAACAAAAAAATATATTGGAATTTGTGGGCAAGGCCCCTCAGATCATCCTGACTTTGCAGAATGGTTAGTGAAAGAAGGCAGCATTTCATCAATGTCACTTAATCCTGATACTGTCATCAGCACATGGAAACGTATTAGCCAAAAATAATGGCACAACAAAAAAGAACAGCGTTCTTTATTTCCGATGGAACAGGCATTACTGCTGGCGCATTGGGTCAACTTCTAGCTCACTTCCCAGATACACAATTTACACAAATTAGAATTCCATTTACTGATTCCGACGCAAAAGTAGATGATGCACAAAAACGTATCGTCAATGCAAAAATGGAAAATGGCGTGAGACCGATTGTAATCATGTCAATTGGCAATCCAAAACTTCGTTCGGAACTTAAAGAAGTGGATGCTTATTACATTGATCTTTTTGAATCATTTATTGACCCTTTAGGCATCGAATTAAAAGAAGAACCGCTCACGCGTCCTGGTGTTGCGCATAGTATATCTGGCACTAATTATTCAGACAGAATGGAAGCGATTAATTTTGCATTGGGTCATGATGACGGTATGACACATAACGGTTTAAATCAAGCCAATGTGATTTTAGTCGGTGTCTCTAGATCAGGCAAAACACCCACGAGTATTTATCTTGCGATGCAGTTTGGTATTAAAGCTGCTAACTATCCTTTAACGCCTGAAGACTTTGAAAGAAAAGCATTGCCACCAATCTTAGAAGGTTATATCGATAAAATTTTTGGATTAACGATACAAGCAGATCGCCTAAGTAGTCTTCGAAGTGAAAGAAGACCCAATAGTACATATGCATCACTTGAAAACTGCAGAAAAGAAATTGCAGATTGTGAAAACCTTATGAAGCGAGCAGGCATTCCTTGGGCAGATTCAACTACGCGATCAGTTGAAGAACTCTCAGCAATTATCTTACAAAAAATTCGCCAACCTAACACTTAGAACGCATTACTTTAATTCCGCTTTAATTTTGTCTAGTATCTCAGGTGAGTCAGGTGCTACATCACTCGTAAATGCATAAATCTTTTTGCCTTGAGGCAATATTAAGTATTTATGAAAATTCCATTGAGGCATTGAGCCTGAAGCCTTAATAAGCTCTTGATAAAATGGATTTGCATTCTTGCCAGTGACGTTTGATTTAGTAGTCATAGGAAATTCAACCGCGTAGGTGAGCTTACAGAATTCCCTTACTTCTTTGTCAGTACTTAATTCTTGATTAAAGTCATTAGATGGAAAACCTATAACTAATAAACCTTTGCCATGATATTTCTTATAGAGCGCTTCTAAAGAATTAAATTGTGGCGTAAAACCACACTTACTTGCAGTATTCACAACCAGCATCGGTTTTGACTGGTAATCACACAGGTTAATTTTCTCACCTTGTAGTGTATTAAATTGATGGTCATATAGAGAGGGGCAGGCAGCGTAGGTCATGGCTGGTATTATCCAAAAAAATAAAAGTAAAAAAAATTTCATGAAACTTGTCTCAGAGTAGAATGTCGATATGACTTACCAATCTTACTATAATTCAAAAAAATGTTAAAAAAATTAGTCGCTTTTTCAATTTTCTTTGCTTTAGTTACGCAATCGATAATATCTGAAGTAAAAGCAAATACAAATTACGATTATTTGATACACATCAATGAAAGTTTTGATAAGCATCCAATTCATTTAACCGGTTTTTATAGGCAAGGATATTGGATTAAACAGGCTTCACTTTTAAAAAAAGCAGCCTCAACCGGACTCCCTAACAGTGCTTTATGCGAAAAAGGTAATTATGGAAATTTAGTTTTATCTTTAGATCCTCATATTTTTTACAACCCAAAAATGACAACCTTCTACGGCACGCTCAAAGCAAAAATTTATAGTCAAGATGGAAAGATCTTAAAAAAGTTAAAAGTGGAAGATGAATTGATCGGCAGAATAGATATCTTGCATGAAATACCGATTGATAGACTATATAAAAAGCTTTTACTAGCACTTGATGAACAAATTAAAAAAGATCCTGAAATCACTCTGCGACGTAGTGACACAAAATCGCAAGGAATAGAAGGTACTTTTTGCCTAATGCTAGACTAAGATTTATTTATAGAGAGTTGATAGGTATAGATTTGTTTTTCCATCGAGATGGCGCTTCTGAATAAATAGACTTGCCATGAGTGTCGATAGATACCATTACTGGCATATCCTTCACTTCAAATTCATATATAGCTTCCATACCTAATTCAGGAAATGCAACTACCCTAGATGAAGTAATGGCTTTTGAAACTAGATACGCTGCACCCCCTACTGCGCTTAGGTGAACGGTTTGATATTTTTTGATTGTCTGTACCGCACTTTCACCGCGTTCTGCTTTTCCAATCGTGCCCATAACACCCAATTCGGCTAACATCATTTCCATAAATTGATCCATACGAGACGCGGTTGTAGGACCTGCTGGGCCTATCACTTCATTGCGAACAGCATCAACAGGCCCCACATAATAAATAAATTTATTTTTTAAGTTTACCCCAACAGGTAAGGCTTCTCCCTTCTTAAGGAGATCAGCAATTTTTTTATGTGCACCATCTCTTGCAGTGACTAATTTTCCAGATAATAAAAGTAAGTCGCCTTCTTTCCAATCTTCAATTGATTTTTTATCGATTGAGTCAAGATTAATTCTTTTAGCTTCTTTTTGAGCAGCCCAAGTATCTTTAGGCCATAAACTTAAATCAGGTACTTTAAAATGTGCTGGGCCTGAGCCATCCAAGGTGAAGTGCGTATGTCTTGTAGCTGCACAATTGGGTATTAATGCAACAGGCAAGGAGGAAGCATGGCAAGGGTAATCGATGATTTTAACGTCGAGCACAGTGGTTAAACCACCAAACCCTTGTGCGCCTATACCTAACTGATTTATTTTATTATAAAGTTCTATACGCAGCTCCTCCGTCTTATTTTTTGCGCCGCACTTAACGAGCGAGTGAATATCGATCGGCAACATCAATGACTCTTTTGCCATTAACATAGCTTTTTCAGAAGACCCACCAATACCAATACCAATCACGCCAGGTGGACACCAGCCAGCTCCCATCTCAGGAATGACTTTTAATACCCAATCTACAATACTATCTGATGGGTTTAGTGTTATGAATTGAGCTTTATTTTCTGAGCCGCCACCCTTTGCACTAATAGAAATGCTTACTTTGTTACCTTTGATTAACTTAACGTGCGTGATTGCAGGTGTATTATCTTTTGTGTTCTGTCTCTTGCCAGCTGGATCTGACACTATAGATGGGCGAAGCGGATTGTCTTGATTTGAATAAGCCCGTTTAACACCTTCATTCACCATATCTTCGATTGAAAGATCTGATTCCCACTCTACACTCATCCCAACTTCAACAAAGACAATTACAATACCCGTGTCTTGGCATATAGGTCTATGACCTAAGGCACTCATTTTCGAGCTCGTAAGAATCTGAAGCATGGCATCTTTAGCAGGAATAGATGTTTCTTTTTCATATGCTTCACGCATAGA
>RFPQ01000035.1 GCA_009926035.1 Betaproteobacteria bacterium | reverse complement strand
TAGATGCTGTTATATCAGCTGCTGAAAGCGCTGGTGTTATAGCGCCTTCTAGAGAGTTAATTTTAAAGGCCATAGGATTGGGTCTAAATCAATTATTACTTAAATTATTTCCTCATTTGTCTTCTGAATTATTAGAGAAAGTCAGTGAGGGTTATCGTGCGCATTATCATGCAAATGAGGGCAATTCATATCTTTTTGATGGTGTAAAAGAGGGTATTGAGCGGCTTTATCAGCATAAATGTAAGCTTGCAGTTGCTACAGGTAAAACTAGAAAAAGTCTAAAGTTTGCATTACAAGATACTGATTTAAATAAATATTTTATATCTACAAAAACAGTAGATGAATGCTTTTCTAAACCCCATCCCCATATGGTTGAGGCTATTTTAGAAGAAACCCAGATACCAGCTGATCGTGCTGTGATTGTGGGTGATACTCATTATGATCTTGAAATGGGAAAGAATGCACACATTCAAACTATTGCAGTTACTTATGGAGCACAACCAAAAGATATGTTGATAAGTTTTGAGCCTTTAGCATGTTTTGATTCATTTAAAGAGGTTGTAGATTTCTTATTACCATGAGCAAAAACACAAAAATTGAAATAGATAAAAAGGCTTTTGAAGGTGATGGCTCAACAACCAAATTTGAATACCTAACAGAAGCTGCCATTCAATCTGGTTTTGTAGTTCTTTTTGAAGGTAAGTATCATGCTTATCTTAATCAATGCAAGCACATGCCAATTGAGCTTGATTATAAGCCTAATGAATTTATGGATGATCAAAAGCAATGGATTGTATGCTCGACACATGGGGCCATTTATCATCCCGTTTCTGGTGAATGCATTTCT
Source organism: Betaproteobacteria bacterium (assembly GCA_009926035.1). Lineage (GTDB taxonomy): Bacteria > Pseudomonadota > Gammaproteobacteria > Burkholderiales > Methylophilaceae > Methylopumilus. The sequence continues at coordinate 6,650 of RFPQ01000035.1, read as the reverse complement.
GGGCCTTGTCGTGGTGAAATATTAGAAAAATTAAATGTAACAGAATCAAACGATGTATTATGGGTTGAAATTTATTAAAGCATTTACGGAGCAAAGCAAATGGCAATTAGAAAAAAGACAGAAAAGAAACCAATAGAACATTGGGAAAGAGAAGCGTTAGAAAAAATCGCACTTTCAGCTTTAGGTGAGCAAAGAATTGCAAGGCGCTGGAGTATTTTTTTTAAATCGATTACATTTTTTTATCTCTTTGTGCTTTTATTTTTGGCATTTGGTGCGATGCACACAAAAGGTGGCTCAGGCAATCATACCGCGTTGATTGAAATTAATGGTGTCATTGGTGAGAAAGATGAAGTTAATGCAAAAGACTTTTTTGAAAGTATACAGAGGGCTTATGATAGCCGCGGTACAAGGGGCATTGTTCTAAAAATTAACAGTCCTGGAGGAAGTCCAGTTCAATCCGGGATGATTAATGACGAAATTAAGCGGCAAAAAAAATTACATCCACATATTCCCGTTTATGCAGTAGTAGAAGATATTTGCGCATCAGGAGGCTATTACATTGCTGTAGCTGCCGACCAAATTTTTGTTGATAAAGCCAGTATCGTTGGCTCAATTGGCGTCTTAATGGATGGCTTTGGCTTTACAGATACCTTAAAAAAAGTTGGTATTGAAAGACGGCTTATGACAGCAGGTTCGAACAAAGCCATGCTTGATCCTTTTTCACCAATCAATCCAAAACAACAAGCTTTTGTTCAAGACATGTTAAATGAAGTCCATCAACAATTTATTGCGGTTGTTAAAGAAGGGCGTGGAAATCGCCTTAAGGAATCACCAGATACATTTAGCGGACTTTTTTGGAATGGTGAATCTGCAGTCAAACTTGGTTTAGTTGATGGTTTTGGAAATTATGATTATGTTGCTCGTGAAATAATTAAGGCTGAAGAGGTGGTTGATTTTACGACTTACGAGGGTTTTGCTGATCGTTTTGCTCGTAAATTTGGAGCAAGTTTAGGATCCTCTATGAATGAATCTTTAAGGACCGCTATTCTTAATCAAAAATTAATTATAAAATAAAATCAATAACTTATTGATATTTTTTAATGTAATTAATTAATCCATTTGTAGAGCTATCAAAGTTATCTGTAAGTGTTTTTTCAGATAATTTAGGTAAAACTTGTTTTGCAATCTGTTTGCCGTATTCCACGCCCCATTGATCAAATGAATTAATATTCCAGATGATTCCCTGGGTAAAGATTTTATGTTCATACATTGCAATAATTTGACCTAAGGTTTTTGGAGTCAATTTTTTGAAAAGTATGGAAGAGGTCGGTCGATTACCTTCAAATGTTTTTTGCGGTATAAAACTTTCTATATCTTCGCCTTCATAACCTTGTTTTTCAATTTCAGAGCGGGCTTCATCATATGTTTTTCCTTGCATCAAAGATTGTGTTTGTGCGATAAAGTTTGACAGTAAAATTTTATGATGCTCATTACCGTCTTTACCTATTGTGTATAAAGATTCAATCGGCATGATAAAGTCTGCAGGAACAATCTCGGTGCCTTGATGAAGCAGTTGATAGAAAGCGTGCTGACCATTAGTACCCACTTCGCCCCAAATAACTGGACCTGTATGAAAATCAATGCGCTCGCCATCTCGATTGATGAATTTACCGTTACTTTCCATATCAGCTTGTTGAAGATAAGGCGCTAATTTAGATAAGCCTTGATCATAGGCTAAGATTGCATGGGTTGGAAAATTAAAGAAATTAATGTACCAGACACCTAATAACCCCATCATCATCGGAATATTTTGTTCTATGGGCGCTGTCTTGAAATGCTCATCCATTTCAAAACCACCTTTGAGTAACTCTTCGAATCCATCCATACCAATATAAAGCGCGATAGAAAGTCCAATTGCCGACCAAAGGGAGTAGCGTCCGCCTACCCAGTCCCAAAACTCAAACATATTTTCTGTGTCGATACCGAATTGTGATACAGCATGTTGATTTGTTGATAATGCAACAAAATGTTTTGTAATATGTTGGTTATTTTTTGCTGCTTTAAGGAACCAATCCCTTGCTGAAAAAGCATTAGTCATTGTTTCTTGTGTTGTAAATGTTTTGGAAGCGACAATAAAAAGTGTTGTTTCTGGATTACATTTTTCTAAGGCCTGACAGAGATCTGCACCATCTACGTTAGATACAAAATAAGGCGTAATAGTTTTTGAACCATAAGCTTTTAATGCATGACAAACCATGGCAGGGCCAAGATCAGAACCACCTATACCGATATTAATGACACTCGTAATTGCTTTACCAGTAAAACCTTTCCATTGACCTGACCTTACTTCTTCACTAAAACGACGCATTTTTTTGAGTACATTTTTAATCTTTGGCATAACGTCTTCACCATCCGAAATGATAGATGAGTGGTTTTGATTGCGAAGAGCCGTATGAAGAACTGCGCGATGTTCGGTGGAGTTTATTTTTTCACCTTCAAACATCCGATTTCGCCAACCCTCAACATCAGCTTCTTTTGCAAGCATAACTAAAAGATTAATTGTTTCTTTAGAAATGCGATGTTTTGAATAATCTAGAAGTAAATCATTAAATTGAATATGAAATTGATTAAAACGATCGGGGTCTGATTTAAACATCTCGCGAAGTGAGATGGATTCGATATCTTTTTTATGTTGATTTAGAGATTGCCAGATGGGCGATTGATTAATTTGCGACATGTATAACGTTCAATTTAAGGATTTGATAATGAAAAATTTAATTTAACTTCACATTATAGCAAAGACATACTTAATTTATATGAAAATTATGTTGTGCGAGAGCCCATGTTATATGCTCCTTAACGAGCGTCGAGGCTTCTTGATATCTGCTTTTAAGGGCATTCACAATAATTTCAGATGTTTTAGCATTGCCGAGTCCTATTGCAACATTCCTCAACCATTGATCATAGCCTATGCGAAGAATTGCACTACCTTCCATGTTTTTTAAAAATTCTGCTTCAGTCCATAAAAAACATTCTACGAGTTCGATATCATCTAAACCATGTCTTACCTTAAAGTCATCTTCCTTCGAGATTTGACCAAACTTATTCCAGGGGCAATATAATTGACAGTCATCACAACCATACACACGATTGCCAATTTGTTTACGATATTCCACGGGTATTGAAGACTTATGTTCAATGGTGAGATAAGAAATGCATTTTCTTGCATCGAGTTTATAGGGCCCTATAATAGCCTTGGTTGGACATACATCCATACAGCTTGTGCAAGTACCACAATGATTTTCAACTTTTTTATCAATAGGCAAAGGTAAGTTAATATAAATTTCACCTAGAAAGAACCAGGAGCCATGTTCTTTATTAATAAGTAGAGTATGTTTTCCTCTCCAACCAAGCCCAGATTTCTCAGCAAGCTCAACCTCCATGACGGGAGCGCTATCTGTAAATAACCTAAATTGAAAAGCGTGATTTAAAGCTTTATGTGCTTCTTTTTGAATTTTTTCTGAAAGCTTTTTTAGCTTTGCACGCATTACTTTATGATAATCACGACCTAAAGCGTAACGTGAAATGAACGCTTTTTGACTATCCTGCAAAATAGTTTCTGAATTTTGCGAATGAGGAAAATAGTTAAGTCTAGCTGTGATAATTCGAATAGTATGGGGCACTAGCTCTTCTGGCTTATATCGCCGTGAACCATGTTTTACCATATAATGCATTTCACCATGGAACCCTTGTTTAATCCATTCTAGATAATGATCTTTAGTATGATTGAGATCTATATCAGTAATGCCAATTTGATCAAAACCAAATTCTCGGCCCCAGCCTTTAATTTGCAATGCTAATTGATCCCAAATTTCTGTCATGTTTTAATTATTTTTTATATAAATTGTATCTATGATGTTTGATTCTAATTATGACTTAAAAGATGAAAGTGAAACACTTCGTTTGGCGGAAAGTATGGCAAGTCATTTATTTCCTGGAATGAATTTATATTTAAAAGGTGAATTGGGTTCTGGCAAAACGACATTTGTTAGAGGTTTACTCCGAGGACTTGGTTATCAAGATAAAGTTAAAAGTCCGACTTATACGCTCGTGGAGCCCTATAGTTTAGAAAAATTTACTATTTACCACTTTGATCTTTACCGCTTCAAAGATGAAACTGAATGGGATGATGCTGGATTTAGAGAGTACTTTAATAATACTTCTATTTGCTTGGTTGAATGGCCAGAAAAAGCAGGGCATATTCTTCCCAAACCTGACATTTCAATTGAGCTTAGTCACACCCCCTATGGCCGACATCTTCATTTGATTAGTTATACATCAATAGGAACTGAATGTTTAAAAGCCATCATCTAAAAGTTTTTTTTGTACTAATGTGGGCAATTTTCCCTAATCATATTTTTGCAAAAAATTCGATTGAATCTGCGCGAGTATGGCCTGCAAGAGAGTACACGCGAGTAACCCTAGAATCTCTTAAGCCTATTAGTAATGATCAAATGATTTTAAAAAATCCAGATCGCTTGGTGATTGATCTTCACGACATTGAACTGAATGATGATTTAAAAAATTTAAGTACAAAAATATTATCAAGCGATCCTAATATTAAACAAATTCGTGTTGCTAAATTTAATAGCCAAGTGTCTCGAGTCGTAATCGAGCTAAGGGCTGAATCTAAAATTAATATTTTTTCTCTAAAGCCTGCGGGGAGTTATAAGCATCGTTTAGTGATCGATGTCTATCCAAGAGTTGATGAATTAATGGCATTTGTCCAAGACAAAGAAAAAAAAGATATAACGCTCTCTAAAAAAGAGATTATATTGTCGCCTCAATCAGAAACTAAAAAAGAAAAAGCACTTCAAGAAGCTTCTTCATCGCAATCTAATAAAAGTTCTACTAAAAAAATCGTAATTGCTATAGATGCTGGGCATGGTGGCGAGGATTCTGGTGCAAGGGGGCCCTCAGGTAGTTTAGAAAAAAATATTACTTTATCGATTGCAAGAAAACTTAAAAAAGAGATTGATAATGATGAACAATTAAGAGCAGTATTAACGCGAGATGATGATTATTTCGTTCCGCTTCAAGGGCGGGTTTTAAAAGCAAGAAAATTAAAAGCGGATATCTTTGTGTCTATCCATGCAGATGCTTTTACTAATCCAGATGCCAAAGGCTCTTCTGTTTTTGCATTATCAGAAAGTGGCGCCACATCTGCCTCGGCAAGATATTTAGCTAACAAGGAAAATGAGTCGGATTTAATCGGCGGCGTAAGTTTGGATGATAAAGATCCTATGTTGGCAAAAACATTGCTTGATTTATCTCAATCAGCAACTATTAATGACAGCGTAAAACTTGGTAATTTTGTTTTGGATCAGCTACGTGATATTAATGACTTACATAAGTCTAATGTCGAACAAGCTGGATTTGCGGTTCTTAAATCACCTGATATTCCATCCATTCTTGTAGAAACAGCTTTTATTAGTAACCCTAAAGAGGAGCAGATCTTAAATAATGACGAACATCAGGAAATTTTAGCTAAAAATATTTTAATCGGTATAAAAAAATATTTATCTTCCAATCCTAACATCGCTAAGAATTTCTAAAGATATGGCAATAGATAAGCCAGCTATTTTCTTTTTATTAGGGCCAACAGCGTCAGGCAAAACAAAACTTGCTGTTGACCTCGTTAGTACTTTCCCATTTGAAATCATTAGTGTTGATTCCGCTCAAATATATCAAGATATGGACATTGGTGTAGCTAAGCCATCTCAAAATGTCTTAAATATGGCACCTCATCATCTCATAAATATTATTAGGCCAGATGAAACATATTCCGTAGCGCAATTTTTACAAGATACTTTAAGACTTATTGATGAAATTCTACTGCGAGGCCATATTCCTCTTTTGGTAGGAGGCACAATGATGTATTTCAACGCTCTTGAAAAAGGTATTAATCAAATGCCGAAAACTGATTATCAAATAAGAAAAGATATAGAAAAAGAAGCCATTCAATTTGGATGGCCAAAACTTTATGAAAAACTCAAGTCTATTGATAATGAAACAGCAATGAAATTAAATCCTAACGACGCTCAGCGTATTAGTCGTAGTTTAGAAGTTTTTTATTCTTCTGGAAAAACTTTATCTTATTTTCATAAATCAAAAAACAAAAATGAATTTCCTTTCACTGTCATTAAATTAGGATTGATGCCCAGTAATAGAAAAATTCTTCATCAGCGTATTGAATTTAGAGTTAATGAAATGATTGAGGCTGGCTTATTTAAAGAAGTAGAGTTTTTGCTTAAAAAATATCCTGAGCTTCAAAGTCACATGCCATCGATGAGATCAGTTGGCTATCGTCAAGTAATCGAGTATTTTAAGGGTGATTTTAAGGAAAAAGAATGTATCGATAAGATTATTTTCGCAACTCGGCAACTTGCAAAAAGACAAATGACTTGGATGAGGAGTATGGAAAATCTTAATGTATTCGATTGTGGAAATCATCGCTTAAGTGAAGAGGTCCAAGCTTTCATAAAAGCTTTATTAGTATGAGAATAAAACATTACCTTCCTATATTTTCATTGCTTTTTGGAGCTTTTGTCTGGGGAATTATTTGGTATCCATATCGCTTGATGGCACAA
>RFPQ01000034.1 GCA_009926035.1 Betaproteobacteria bacterium | reverse complement strand
CTAATTTATTATTGGGCCAGATTTTAAAAGATTTAGCGGATGTATTAGGTCAATTTAATATATCTAAGTTTGCATCTTTAAAGGAAGAGTGGATGAGTTATCATGTTTACCAACATCAAATTGTGACCTTATCACTCGGAGATGGAAGATCTGTGACAGGCCTAGCACAAGGTGTCACCGATGACGGTGCGCTTATGATTGAAACACCTTCCAGTGGCATTGAGACTTTCTCTTCAGGTGAAATTACTTTACGAAAAGCATAGCTATGTTTCTACTCATTGATATAGGCAACACAAAAACAAAATGGATGTTACGTGATCACAAAGATGTCTATCAACAGAATTCTTTTTTAACAGAAGATATCGATCAAGATCATTTTATGTTCAGTGACAAGATCCAAAAAATATTAATTTCAAATGTCGCTAGCTTTGAAAAAGAAGCGATATTAAAAATTAAACTGAAAAAATTTGCATGTCCCATTGAATTTGTGAAACCACAAAAAAAATGGAAATATCTTTTGAATGACTATCAAGATATCTCAAGCCTAGGTACTGATCGTTGGCTATCGGCATTGAGTGTATCCAATAGTATAGAAAAATCTACAGTGATAGTCTCGGTGGGCACTGCAGTCACGATTGATTATGTAAGCTTTGATAAGAAAGAACATCAATATACATTTGAGGGAGGTGTGATCCTCCCAGGACTTTATCTTACAAAAAATGCTTTATCTCAAAATACAGCGCAATTAAAAAATGATGAAGGTGCACTTCAAATACCAGCAATCAATACAGCCAATGCCATTCAATCTGGATTTATTTTAAGTGTTTTAGGTAATCTTAAATCTTTCTTTGAATTAGCACTGTCAAAATCTAAAGATGTAAACATTGTTTTGAGTGGAGGAGATGCTGAATATATCTATCAGCATTTAAGTGCAGATTTAAAAAAACATAGCTTGATTCAAAAAGATTTGGTGCTTGGAGGACTTTTTGTTTTAGCGAATATTTAAAAAAACGTTTTATCGTTTTTTGATATAAAGATCGGTGATCGTACCTTCTTTAACTTCCGCAGCAAAACAAACTGTTTCTGACAATGTCGGATGCGGATGAATGGTTAAACCAAGATCATGTGCATCAGCACCCATTTCAATCGCTAATACGGTTTCAGCAATAAGTTCACCTGCATTTATACCTGTAATGCCAGCACCAATCAATCGATGTGTTTCTTTATCAAAAATAAGTTTTGTCGTACCTTCTGAGCGATTCATAGCCAAAGCGCGTCCACTTGCAGCCCATGGGAAACTTGCTTTTTCAATTTCAATATTTTTTTGTTTGGCTTCTAATTCAGTGATACCTACCCATGCGACTTCAGGGTCAGTATAGGCAACAGATGGAATGGTCGTCGCTTGGAATTCAACTTTATGTCCTGCTATCACTTCGGCCGCCACTTTACCTTCGTGCGTAGCTTTATGCGCTAACATAGGCTGACCTACAATATCGCCAATCGCAAAGATGTGCGATACGTTTGTTCGCATTTGTTTATCGACTGGAATAAATCCTTGTTCAGTGACATTAATCCCAGCTAATTCAGCTTTGATTGCTTTTCCATTGGGGCGACGACCAATTGCGATTAATACACGGTCATATATTTCCGATTCTGATTTACCTTCAAATTCAAAACTGACATGAATACCATCAGCTTTTGGCTCGATCATATTGACCTTGGTATTGAGCATAATTTTTTCAAAACGTTTTTCCATACGTTTTTGTAATGGACGCACTAAATCACGATCACATCCTTGGATAAGTCCATCTGATAATTCAACGACACTCACCTGACTACCCATCGCGTCATACACTGTACCCATTTCTAAACCAATGATACCGCCACCCACTATGAGTAAACGTTTTGGAATGTCTTTAAGTTCTAAAGCACCCGTTGAATCCATAATACGAGGATCATCTTTAACCCCTGGAAATTTTGTGGATTGAGAACCGGCTGCAATAATGCAATGTTCAAAACCTATCGTTTCAGTTTGGCCGTCTGTTTTGGTCACTTTGATTTGATGGGGTGATGTAAATTCACCCACACCTTGAATGACAGTGACTTCCCTTTGTTTTGCCATCGCACTTAAACCTTGTGTCAATTTACCGACGACGTCATTTGCTTTCCAGTTTCGAATTTTTTCTAAGTTAATATCGGGTGGACCAAAAGAAACACCATGCTGTGCTGTTTCTTCAGCTTCTGTGATGACTTTAGCCGTGTGTAAAAGTGCTTTCGATGGAATGCAACCCACATTAAGACATACACCACCTAGGGTTCCATATCTCTCAATGAGAATGACTTTCTTACCTAAATCAGCAGCTCTAAATGCAGCGGTATAGCCGCCAGGGCCTGAACCTAAGACGACGACTTCAGTTTCATGAGTGGACACAATATCTGATTTTTTAGCGACTGTTTGTGAAGTGATTTCAGAAGGCGATTCCTTTTTTATATCTGCCTTTTTTTCAGATTTAACCTCTTTTGGAGTTTCAGCTTTTTGAGATTTTTCACTAACTTCATTTAATTCCATGACAAGGATATTAGATCCTTGCTTCACCTTGTCGCCCACTTTTAAATTAATTTCTGTGACTTTTCCTTCATGCGTGGATGGAATATCCATCGAAGCTTTATCTGACTCTAGAGTAATTAAAGGATCTTCCTTTTTGATTGTGTCACCCACTTTAGCAATGATCTCGATGACTTCAACGCTATCGAAGTTACCGATATCAGGTACCGTGATTTGAAAAGTATTCGCCATATGAGTTAGAGAAGGAGTCGTCTCACATCAGACAACATCATGCGTAAGTGACTTGTAAAGCGCGCGCCATCTGCACCATCAATCACACGGTGATCGTAAGAAAGAGAGAGTGGCAAGATCAGTCTTGCTTCAAATGCTTTTGTTTTAGGGTCGTAAATGGGTTCCATCGATGATCTTGATATACCTAAGATTGCGACTTCAGGGCAATTAATGATCGGTGTAAATTTAGTGCCACCAATCCCACCTAGGCTTGAAATCGTAAAGCATCCACCTTGCATTTCTTCTAGTTTAAGTTTGCGTTCACGTGCTTTAGCAGATAACTCACCTAAGTCTTTTGCAATATCAAGCACATCCTTTTGATGAACATCACGAACAACGGGTACGACTAATCCGTCAGGCGTATCGCATGCAAAACCGATGTTGTAAAAAGATTTTAAAATGAGCTCATCGCCATTCGCTGAAAGTGATGCATTAAAATTAGGATAAGTTTTAAGTGCATTCACACAAGCTTTCATAAGAAAAGCTAAGAGAGTAAGTTTGACACCTTTTTTCTCGGCATCCGTTTGCATGGATTTCCTGAATGCTTCGAGGTCAGTAATATCAGCTTCATCAAATTGTGTGACGTGAGGAGCTGTGACCCAATTGCGGTGAAGATTGGCACCTGACAATTTTTTAATTTTAGAAAGTGGCTTCGTTTCAATGTCACCATACTGACTAAAATCAATGACTGGCATTGGCATGACCGTCGGTGCGTTACCCATATTATCTGTGCGAGGTCTGGCTAATTCACCTTTCACATAACTTTGTACATCAGATTCAAGAATGCGATTTTTAGGTCCTGATCCTTGAACGAAAGCTAAATTAACACCAAGTTCACGCGCAAATTTTCTGACCGATGGGCTTGCATGCGATTTTTTATTAGGCGCTACAGCAATACTGTCACCGATAGGCACTGGTGTTTGCTGTGGCTTAATTTTTTGTGGCGGTTCAGGTGCTGGACGAGAAGGTTCAGGAATTGAAGCTTTTGGAGTCTCTTCTTTTTTAGTTTCTTTTGCTTCAGTTTTTACATCTATTTTCTTTTCACCCTCAGCGATATCAAGCATTAAAATAGGGGAGCCTTGTTTTATTTTGTCACCCACTTTTAAAAGAATCTCTTTCACAGTGCCAGCACTTGGTGCTGGAATATCCATCGATGCTTTGTCGGATTCTAATGTGATGAGTGGATCATCTTTTTTGATTGTGTCACCGACTTTAGCAATCACTTCAATCACATCGACACTGTCGAAGTTGCCGATATCGGGCACAAGTATTTTTTCGATAGCCATAGTTACTGAGTCACCGGATTAGGTTTATTAGGATCGAGTTTAAATTTCTTAATCGCATCAGTCACAATCGATGATTTGATTTTGCCTTCATCACTTAGTGCTTTAAGTGTTGCAACTACAATGTAATGACGATCAACTTCAAAGAAGTGACGTAAGTTTTCACGTGAATCAGAGCGTCCAAATCCGTCAGTACCTAAAGCTACAAATTTATGTGGTAAGAAGACAGCAATTTGTTCTGCAAATGATTTCATATAGTCAGTGGATGCAATGATTGGACCTTCTGCTTTTTTGAGAAGCTTTTCAACGTGAGATTCTTTTTGTGGTTTATCAGGATTCATACGATTCCAACGATCTACTTCCAATGCATCCTTACGAAGTTCATTAAAGCTTGTGACACTCCATACATCGGCTGAGACACCATAATCACTCTCTAGAATTTTTTGTGCTTCAATGACTTCACGTAAGATCACACCACTACCCATGAGCTGTACTTTTTCACCTTTGGCCTTTGAAGTAGAAAATTGATACATACCTTTGATGATATCTGCCTCAACCCCTTTAGGCATTTCAGGGTGGCTATAATTTTCATTCATGAGGGTGATGTAATAGAACACATCCTCTTGATTTTCAATCATACGTTTTAAACCATCTTGCATGATGACAGCAAGTTCGTAAGCAAAGGTGGGGTCGTAGGATACACAATTTGGAATCATCGCCGCCATTAATTGGCTATGGCCATCTTCATGTTGTAAGCCTTCACCATTGAGTGTAGTCCGACCTGCAGTAGCACCTAGTAAGAATCCGCGAGCTCTTGAATCGCCAGCCGCCCATGCAAGATCTCCAATTCGTTGAAAACCAAACATCGAATAGAAAATATAAAATGGAATCATTTGAATGCCGTTGACCGTATATGAAGTGGCTGCTGCTACCCATGATGAGAATGAGCCTGCTTCATTAATACCTTCTTCTAGAATTTGGCCATCTTGTTGTTCTTTATAGAACATCACTTGGTCAGAATCTTGTGGTTCGTATAATTGACCGACAGAAGAATAGATACCGAGTTGTCTAAACATACCTTCCATACCAAAGGTACGTGCCTCATCGGGCACAATAGGTACCACATATTTACCAAGCTCTTTGTCACGCACAAGCGTTGATAAGATTCTTACAAACGCCATCGTCGTTGAAATTTCACGTTCACCTGTGGCTGTTAACATATTTTCAAAAGCAGATAACGGGGGCGTTTTGAGTGCATTACCTTTACGTTTACGTTGGGGTACAAAGCCGCCTAGCGCTTCACGTCTTTCCATCATATATTTAATTTCAGGTGAATCAGGTGCCGGTTTATAGAAGGATAATTTTTCGACATCAGCATTACTGATATCTAAGTCAAAACGATCACGGAATGCTTTCAATGAATCAATATCCATGCTCTTTTGTTGATGCGTAATATTTTGTCCTTCACCGGCGTCACCCATACCGTAACCTTTAACCGTTTTAGCTAAAACGACCGAAGGCTGGCCTTTGTGTGAAGTGGCTGCGGCATACGCTGCGTATACTTTATGAGGATCATGCCCACCACGATTTAATCGCCAGATATCTTGATCTGACATGGCAGCGACCATCTCTTTTAATTCTGGGTATTTACCAAAGAAGTGTTCACGCGTGTAAGCGCCACCTTTAGCTTTAAAGTTTTGGTATTCACCATCCACACATTCTTCCATACGTTTTTTGAGTAAGCCTGTTTTATCCATAGCAATCAATGGATCCCAGTAAGAACCCCAAATGACTTTAATCACATTCCAACCTGAACCTCTAAAATCAGATTCAAGTTCTTGAATAATTTTGCCGTTACCACGCACAGGTCCATCGAGACGTTGTAAGTTACAGTTCACCACAAAAATAAGGTTATCGAGTTTTTCTCTGGATGCTAATGAAATCGCACCGAGTGACTCAGGCTCATCCATCTCACCATCACCACAGAAAACCCAGACTTTACGATCAGATGTATCTGCAATACCACGATCGTGTAAGTACTTTAAGAAGCGCGCTTGGTAAATGCCCATGATGGGACCTAAACCCATCGATACTGTTGGGAACTGCCAGAAATCAGGCATAAGCCATGGGTGAGGGTAGCTTGATAGCCCCTTGCCACCTGTTTCCATGCGGAAGTTAGATAACTGATCTTCGCTGATACGCCCTTCTAAAAAAGCTCTCGCATAAACACCAGGGGATGAATGGCCTTGGAAATAGACAAGATCGCCTTGAAATTTATCATTGGCCGCTCTAAAGAAATGATTAAAGCCTACGTCATATAAAGTGGCTGCTGATTGAAAGCTAGCAATATGACCACCGACACCTGGCGATTTTTCATTCGCACGTAATACCGTCATGATGGCATTCCATCTGATAAGAGCCCTGATACGTCGCTCCATGTCAGGATTGCCTGGATGACGTTGTTGCAAGTGGGTAGGGATGGTATTGACATAAGCCGTTGTGGCTTTATAAGGTAAATTAGCACCAGATCGACGTGCTTGATCAATCATAGATTCGATCAAGAAATGGGCGCGTTCTACACCTTCGGTTTCAATGACAGCGTTGAGGGCGTCAAGCCACTCTTGCGTTTCTTGATTGTCGATATCAGGTATAGATGCCATGTTTTAATATAACTCCAGAATTTTTAAGAGGACGCTAACGGTATAATAAGTTGATTATTTACCTAGCGCCTAAAGGGTTTCTAATTTTGTGAGTGATAACGCGTTGAATGAACTCATATACCTTTAAGTTTGTCGTTTTTAAGCGTTTGGGTCAAGTAAAAAAGTAAGTTAAAAGTATTAAAAAAAGTAATATTCTATTGATTTTATTGATATTTTTTAATAGTGGGTTATATGGCAATTAAAATTATACAAAAAAGAAATATAGCGACAGAAAAAAACATAAAAGGGAGCCATTCTCTTTTTGTGCTGAATGATGCAACTTTAAAGACTTTTCCTTTTATAAAAGAGCTTGATAAAAAGCTAAAGCGTATCCATAAAAAAATAGCGAGTCTCGCTAAAGAGCCTGTTACGATTGAGACCCAGGACGGACGCTTATTAAGCTTTGTCATTGTAGATAAAAAAATAAATACTTTTCAGCGTCACACTTTAATTCGTAAAGCGATAAAGCCTTTAATTGCAGAAAACCCTGAGACGCTTGTTTTGAGTGTATTTGGCGACGAAATTTTAAAAGAAATGAATGCGCGGGCTGCAGTGTATGTAGCGCTTATGAATAGTCAGACATTACCCAGTCGCAAAAAAGAAAATATCAAAAAAAATATTAAATCGATTGAGCTTTTAGGTATTGAACTCAAAGATAAATTCAGCGAAGAAATCGCTGTGGTGACAGGCAA